>JAQTRH010000037.1 GCA_028711925.1 Candidatus Nanoarchaeia archaeon
TAAACGCAATCTTTGTTTGAGAACGGGCTCTTCAATACTTCCTTATATGCAGGAACGACCTCGCCATAAATCTCAACTAGCCCCATTGCAAGAGACCTTATCTTGCTCGTGGGTATATTTTCTATAAGGCGCTTATGCTTTAATGTTTTAATTCCTTCCCAGAATAAGAATACTCCTGCTGCAAAAAAACCCAATGTCCAGAAAGACATCCATATTATATCGTTTAATACCATCATTAATAAAAAATTTGATTATTATTTAAGCTTTTCTTATCTGAAATTAAAAAGATTTAAAATTATTAACCTCCTGCTTAAAAATAAAACATGTTTTCCGAAAATTTTATTGTTTTTCTTTGTTAATTGTTATAAATTAGTTATTTTAAGTAATTCAGATGAAAAATAAGATACTGGCTGTTTTATTTCTCGCTGTCTTTTTGCTCAGCGGATGCTTTGAAAGTAATTTAAATAAAGAAGTTTCACAAACCAAACTAGAAGAGTACAAAAATCCGCCAAGGATTTTCTTCTGCCCAAAAGATGATTGCGAATATGAAATTCTAGATGTATTAACAAAGGCAGAACAATCAGTACACTGTGCTTTTTATGACCTTGATGTTGAAAGTATAATAAGCCTTCTTGATGAAAAAAATAAAAAAATTGATGTAAAGCTTGTTGTTGATGAGGATAATTTCAAATTTGTAGAGCACCTTGATTTTGCAAGAAATGCAAAACATTATGCCCTAATGCACAACAAGTTCTGCATCATTGATGATAAGGTTGTATTGACAGGCTCAACTAATCCCACTGAAAATGGAATAAATAAGAACAACAACAATATTGTGATAATCGAGTCAGACTATCTTTCTGAAAATTATGAAAATGAGTTTAAAGAGCTTTGGAATTACACTTATGGCAAGGGCGAGAAAGTTAAACATCCTGAGATCTATATAAATAATAACAAGGTAAGCAGCTATTTCTGCCCTGAAGACAACTGCGCTTATCATGTTAAAGAGGAGATTAAAAAGGCAAACAAGAGTATTTACTTTATGACCTTTTCATTCACAGACCCGGGAATAGCAACTGCGCTTGTTTTGATGAATTATAAAGGTGTTGAAGTAAAGGGAATAATGGAAGCAAGGCAGGTAACCAAATATTCTAAATTTAATCTTCTGGAATACCAGGGAATAGATGTAATAAGAGATAAAAATAAGGCCAACATGCATCATAAAGTTTTCATAATAGACAACAAAACTGTTATAACCGGCTCATTTAACCCCACAAAAAATGCTGATAAGAGAAATGATGAGAATATATTAATAATAGAGGATGAAAAGATTGCAAAAGAATTTCTTGATGAATTTGAAATATTATACAATTAGTCAACTGTATTAAGGTTATTGAAAACATCTGCTATAAGCTCTGTCATTGCAGGATGTATTCTCATTCCTGCTGCCAATGAGTTTAATTTTCCGTCATAGGCCATTGCATTTATAACTTCCTGGATCAAAACAGATGCATAGGGCCCAATAATGTGAAAACCAAGTATTTTATATGTGTCTCTTTCAACAATTGCCTTTGCAAATGTTATTTTTTCTCTTAATGCTGCTCCTTTTGAAACATCTTTGTAAAAAGCCTTTCCAACAAGAATCTTGTGGTTGTTCTTTGCTTCCTGCTCTTTTAATCCAACTGCAGCAATCTCAGGATAAGTGAAAACGGCATGAGGTGAAGAAGAATAATCAAATTTCTGCTTTGGTTTGTGCATTGAGTTATGCCATACCAAATCTGCCTCTGCCCTTGAAACATGAGTAAACATCTGCTTTCCTATTACATCACCAAAGGCCCAGATATTTTGCTTGGTTGTTTCAAAATATTCATTAATTTTTATAAATCCATTGTTATCTGTTTCAACTCCTGTATTTTCCACTTTTAGAATATCGGAATTTGGCTTTCTGCCTGATGCAAGAAGTATTTTCTCTCCCTTAACAATTTTTTCTTTTTTTGTTTTTGTATCAATACATTTAACACAATATTCGCCATTTTTTTTAACAACCTCTATAGCTTTTGTGTTAAGGTGAATCTTCATCCTTTTTTCAAACTCTTCTTTGAGAAGTTCTGATATTTCAGGCTCTTCAGAAGCAACTAATTTATTTCCCATCTCAACAATCTTTACTTCTGTTCCCATTGCATCAAAAAAGTGAGCATACTCTGAAGCAATATAACCTCCCCCAATGATAACCATACTCTTTGGAATTTCTTTTAAATCAAGCAAGCTTTCGTTTGTAAGGTAATCAATATTCTCAATATTTTTTATTGGGGGTATTAAAGGCCTTGCTCCGCAGGCAATGAATATCTTTTTTCCTTTTATTTTTTTGTTATTAACCTTAATTGTATAATCATCAACAAAATAACATTCCCCCTCATAAAAATCAATTCTTTTGTCTTCAAGAATTCCTTTCCTCATGTTTTCTCTTATATGGTCAACATAATCTTTCATGTATTTCATTATTTCAGGAAAATCTATTTTTTCTATCTTGGATTTAATCCCAAATTTTTCTGAATTTCTTATGTTCATAACAACATCTGCTGATGCAATAAGAAGCTTTGAGGGAATGCATCCAAGGTTAGGGCATGTTCCTCCTAATGGCCCTTTGTCAACAAGAGCTGTTTTTAGATTGTGGCCAATGGCATTCTCAACTATATTCATTCCAGCTCCAGAGCCGATCACAATAACATCATATTCTTCCATATTATTATAATAATTTTATAATATAAATTATTTTTGATTAATGCAAATATTTATATATTAATAATTTAATTGTAATATTCAACAACAAAAGAGGTGTTACGATGGCAAAAAAGAAAAAGAGTTCTAAGGCTAAAATTGTGAAAAAGGTAGATACTGCAAAGCAGAAGGCTGCTGCGCAGGCAAAAAAGTACAAAGAAAAAGCTAAGGCAGAGCTTAAAAAAGCAAAGCAGAAATTCGCAGCCCAGGAAAAAAAAGTGAATCAGTACATTAGCAAGAATCCAAAAAAAGCAGTTGCAATTGCAGCAGGAATAGGGGCAGCATTGGGAGCAGTTGCTGCAGCTGTAGTAAGAAAAAAGAAAAAATAATTTATTTTTATTTAAAATGGCAAACAAGGTAATAAGAAAAATCTCAAAAAAAACAACAGGCAAGAGTGTTGATAATGTTGCAGACTATATTGACTTGATAGCACAGATAATAGTTGAATACATAGACACAAGGTATAAAGTAAAGAAAAAAGTAGAGGATATAAAAAAGGCGACAGTTAACACTCTTTATACACTAAAGAAAGGATTTGTCCAGTCTATTGTTGAGGGTATTTTCCTTGCAACAGGGCTCATTGCATTAATCCTGGGAATAATAATTCTTATGTCAAGGTATGTTCCAATAGAATTTATACTGATTGTTTACGGCCTCATAGTCACTATTCTGGTATTGCTTAAAATTAAAGTTAAGGCCTGATTGCAAAAGAAATATAAAGAGGTTATGTAATCCTTGCTTTAACCAGCATTATTTTAAGATTCTGGATTATTTTTTAACAGGTGGAAACATGGTAAAAACACATACAAGAGCAAAAAGAAAAAAAGGACTGAGCCCTCATTTCAGGCACGATAGAACGCTTGATACAGTGAAAAAGAAAAGCAGGCCAAAAACCTTCAGCACAGAGGATGCTGCTAAGGCCTGGGCTGAAAAAAATAAGGTTAAAGCAAGTGATTACAATATTGAAAAGGCCAAGAAAGACAAAAGGTTTAAGGTTGTTTTAAAAGAAAAAAAATAAGCTGTGGTATAAATGGATGAAAACAACAACTATTGTGTAAAGGATATCAATTTAGCTGAGCAGGGCGATATGAACATTGAGTATGCTGAAAACCAGATGCATGCATTAATGAAAGTAAGAGAAAGATTCAGCAAAGAAAAGCCATTAAAAGGAATAAGGATTGGAATGGCTTTGCATATCACAAAAGAAACTGCTGCTCTTGTTAAAACATTAAAAGCAGGAGGGGCAGAGGTTGCTATATGCTCATGCAATCCCTTAAGCACTCAGGATGATGTTGCAGCTTCTTTAGCAAAACAAGGATTTGATGTTTATGGTTATAAAGGGGAATCCAACGAAGATTATTATAAATTCTTAAAAAAAGTCATTGAATTTAAGCCAAACTTAACAATAGATGACGGCTGTGATTTAGTTAGTGAGATTCATAAAAGCCATCCAGAGCTTATAAAAGACATAATAGGCGGTTGCGAGGAAACAACAACTGGTGTAATAAGGCTAAGGGCAATGGAAAAAGACAATGCCTTGAAATATCCAATAATTGCTGTAAATGACAACAAGACAAAGCATTTGGTTGATAACTATTATGGAACAGGGCAGAGTACAATAGATGGAATTCTAAGGGCATCAAATTTATTGATAGCTGGAAATACTGTTGTTGTTGCAGGATATGGAGACTGCGGAAAAGGGGTTGCGCTAAGGGCTAAAGGCCTTGGAGCAAAGGTGATTGTAACCGAGGTTGATGCTTTTCAGGCAATGAAGGCAGCATTTGACGGATATGAAGTTATGCCAATGGAAAAAGCAGCTTTGTTAGGAGACTTGTTTATAACATTAACCGGAGACATAAATGTAATCACTGTTGAACATATGAAGTTAATGAAAGACGGAGCAATTGTTGCAAACTCCGGGCATTTTGATGTTGAGATTGACTTAAAGTCATTGAAAAAATCAGCAAAAGGCAGAAGGATAAGGCCTTTCCTTGATGAGTATATCCTTGACGGAAAAAAGATTTATATTGCAGGTGAAGGCCGCTTGGTTAATCTTGCGGCTGCAGAGGGCCATCCTTCAACAGTTATGAGTCTTTCTTTTTGCGGCCAGTCGCTTGCAGCAGAATACCTTGTAAAAAACAAAGGAAAACTTTCTAAAAAGGTTATAATCCTTCCTGAAGGAATAGACAATGAAATTTCGTGCCTTCAGCTTGATGCAATGAACATAAAAATAGACACGCTTACCAAAGAACAGAAGAAGTATCTTGCTTCATGGGAAGAAGGGACTTAGTTTTTCTAAAACAAAGACAACGGCTTAAACTCTTTGTGTTTCTTTGAATAAACAACTTTTCCTTTTTTTATTATATAACAATTATTGTTAAATCTCATAAATGTTGCATTATTTACCTTTGAAAAATAAAGCATTGCTCTCGACTTGCTTCCAAGTTCTGCTTTTTCACCATAAAGTTCAATTAAATCAGAAAGATAATCTGTTTTTTTTATAAGTTCGTAATCATTTTCAACCCCAAATTCGCCGTAAACCTTGCTTTTGTCATGACTTACCTTGAGGAAGACTCCGTTATGTATTATTTCATTGCTTTTATTATTAAATACGCATATGCCCTCATGTTTTCTTGATTCATTTATTCTTTGCCTTGGATTGATTCCATCATCGAAGACATTGCACGGCTGATCATTATAGATATCAATTTTATTGTTTAGTATAACCAACTTGTTTGACCTTGCATAATTTTCATATTCTCCTTCATCCACACAAAGAAAAGTCAATGTTTGTCTTTCGTGTCCTGGAACTTTCATCTCATGCAGTTTATCAATAAACCTAACAATATACCCATCTCTAGACAGTTCCCCCAATCTGTTAAATATTGATTTATCTTCTTTGCTTACCAATTTGTCTAAAGTTTTATATGATTCCATTAAATTAAGGTTATTATTTAAATATTTAAAAGATATTAATCAAAAAGTTTTAAAAAATAGTAAAAAGAAAGATTTATATACTATAATTTAAAATAAATATTTATGAAAACCAAAATAAACAACAAGCTTCTTTATCTTTATTCCGAGAATTGCAGGGCATCTTTTTCATTTATAGCAAAAAAACTGCGTAAAAGCCCCCAGATTGTTAAATACTCCATAAACCAGCTTGAAAAGGAGGGCATAATTCCCTTTTACTACACTGTTGTTGACTACTCTCTGTTTAACATGCTTCTTTTCAGAATTTATTTCAGAGGAGGATATTCAAAAGGGTTAGAGCTCAACTCGCTCGTAAAAAAGCTTGTTGACAATCCTTCAGTTGTTTCTGTTTATGAAACAGGGGGGCAGTATGACCTTATTGTTGAGTTCATGGCCGAAAACCCTTCAAGATTCAACAAAGAGCTTAAGCTTATTATCAGCGAAAACTCAGAGCTCAACAACCATGATATAATAATAAATGTTGTATCGCATATATACCCAAGATATTATCTTTTAGGAAAAAACAAAATAAATTATTCTAATCCGCCAAAAGAGATAATAATTGGGGGAGATAGGGAATTTTCAAAAATCTCAAAAAACGAAAAAAATGTGCTGATTGCCCTTGTAAAAAATCCAAGAGAAAGGATTACTTCAATTGCCTTAAAGCTAAAGATAAACGCAAAAACCGCGCTGTCTGCAATGAAATCACTTGAGGAAAACAAGATAATAAGGGGGTATAAGAGCAGTATCAAGACAGGAAAAATTAACATAATACACAACAAAATAACCCTAAAGCTTCATAACATTGATCCTTTAAAAGAAAAACAGCTTATGGATTTCTGCATTAACACTCCTGAGATAATAAGGTTCAGCAAGACAATAGGGCAGTGGGATATTGAGATAGACACTGAAACCATCTCGCAAAATGATTTCAGAAAAATATACCTTAATATAAGAGAGGAATTTAAAGATATTATAATGCTTTTTAACAGCTACCGCATATACAACAAAATCAAGCACAAGTACATAAATGAAGAAAAAATATAGTTATTTCTTTTTTGCAACATGGTATTTTTTCAGAACTCTTGCATAAGTCTCAAAATCATTTGAGCTTTTGAATTCTTCCTTGACATCATGGGGCAGTTTTTTGAAAAGCTCATTGACAATATTCAAAACCTCGACAACATCCTCATCAAGCTCTTTTGCCTCTTCTGTTTCAGGTTGTAATTCTGGCTCTTCTTTATTTGCTTGATCTTTTTTAAATAAGCATGACACTTTTCTCGCTATCCTTACAAAAAAACCGTTTGAATGCACCACAGTAACCTCTTCGCACTCAGGTTCAGAATCTATTTGTTGTTCTGTAAATGAGTAATTTTCATCATCAATATTTTCCATCTCTTCCTCCGTTATAACTTCATCTTTTCTTTGCGAAAAAATTCCTGAAATCTTTTCAAAGAATTTTTCAATTGAACCTTTCTGCTCCTCTATCTCCGGATTCTTAAAGCTTTCGTCTGTAACATTAATGTACTCATCGCTGCCCATCTGTTGTATTTTAACCTTTCTTTCTTTTTGAAATAATCCCCTGTTTTTCTTAAAAAAAGATTTTGAATCTGATTTTCTTTTTCTGCTAACGTAATCATCCATCATTCTGTTGAATTCATTATCTGCCATTTTTACCCCTTTTATCTAAAATAACTTTATTTCAAACTGGAATTAATGAAAATATATAAAATTATCTATAGTTATTTAAATCTGTAGCCCGGTAGGATCACAATATTCCTTACTGTATTCCTCAATTTTTTTATCTAAGGTTTCATAAGTTTTTTTTGTATTATTTTCAGTTTCACTAACTATTTTCAAATTTAAAGTTTTAGCATATAAATTATAAGTTATATCAACAGTGCATGATCCATAGTGAAATATATGAAATATATCTCCTAAATCACATTCACCTCTACGGACTTCTTTTGATATCTTTCTAAGATCATAAACTAAGTTTTTATGTATCCATTCTCCATTTATATAAAAAATTTCTTCTATTTCCTTCATATGTTATTGTAACAGAGTAAGGTTTATAAGCTTTTCTTAACCAAAAGCTATATAAACAAGCAATATTTCAAAAAATTAGCTATAATCTAACTTTAAAATAGCAAAAAAAAGAGTGATTTAATGACTAAGATAAACAAGCTTGTAATAAGGGGATTTAAGTCCTTTGCCAAAAGAACTGAACTCGTTTTTGGTGACAACTTTAACTGCATTCTTGGGCCAAACGGCTCAGGCAAATCAAATATAATGGACTCCCTTTGCTTTGTTCTTGGCAGAATGTCTTCTAAAAGCATGCGTGCAGAAAAATCAGCCAACCTCATATACAATGGAGGAAAAAAGGGAACAGCTGCAAAAGATGGAGAGGTAAGCATTTATTTTGACAACACAAGGAAGATATTCCCCTCTGAAGACAAAGAAATAAAAATCACGAGGATTGTCAAGCAGAACGGCCAAAGCGTCTACAAGATAAATGACAGAAAAAGAACAAGGCAGCAAATTCTGGATATGATGTCAGTTGCAGCAATAGACCCGGAGGGCTATAATATAATTCTTCAGGGAGATATAAACAGGTTTGTTGAGATGTCATCCAATGAGCGTAGGTTAATAGTTGAGGAGATTGCAGGCATATCAGTTTATGAGGAAAAGAAAAAGAAAGCCCTTAACGAGCTTGAGAAAGTTGAAAAAAAACTTAACGAGGCAGATATAATATTGGCAGAGAGGCAGACCTACCTCAAAGAACTGAAATCTGAAAGAGACCAGGCATTAAAATACAAAAACATGAGTGACAACATAAAGCAGAACAAGGCAACCTACCTCCATATACAGATAAAGAAAAAAGAGGATGAGAAGGAAAAGCTTGAGTTGGAAATAAATTCATGCAAAAAAAAGATAGAAAAAACCCAGGATGAGATAAAAGAAATGAAGAAAAAGGTCCTGGAAAAAAGAGAAGAGATAGACAAGATAACCAAGCATATAGAGGAAGAGGGAGAAAAAGAGCAGCTTGAGATGCAAAAAAAAGTTGAAAGGCTTAGGGTTGATATTGAAACCAATAAGACAAGGATAGGAACATGCGAAAATGAGCTGGTTAAGATTGAGTCAAGAAAAAACCAGCTTCAGAAAGATTTCAGTGAAATAAATGATAAGATTGATTTATTGCTTTCCGAGACATCAAAACTTGAAAAAGTAAAAGATGCAAAAAATAAGGATATAAAACAGATAGAAAGTTCAATAGCAGGATTCAAGAAAAAGCACAAGGTTGATGATTTAGAGGATATTGAAAAAGAGATAGGGAAAATAGAAAAAGAAGAAGAGGAAAGCCAAAAAGAAATACAATCACTGCGTGAAAATCAGCAGCAACTTTTAAGGGAAAAAGACAAGATTGAATACCAGATTCAAAGCATAGAAGATGCTGTCAAAAAAGTGCTTGATGTTGAGAGGGAAAACAAGGAAGAGATAAAAAAACTGAATGATAAAAAAAGTGATTTCAAGAAGAAGACTCTTGAGTTAAACAAGCTTCTTAACGAGGATTCATCTCTTGCTGCCCAGGTTTCAAAATTAAAAGAAAATCTCTTTTCTGCCAAAGGCGAGCTTGAAAAGCTTAATCTTAAGGATATTGGAGCCAAAGAGAGAGCAGCAGGAAGCATTGCGGTTAAAAGTATAGTTGAGCAGAAAAACAAGATAAAGGGAATTTATGGAACTGTCGCCAGCCTCGGACATGTGTCATCAAAATATTCAAATGCATTAGAGGTCGCAGCGGGCTCAAGGATACAGAGCATAATAGTAGATGACGACAAGGTTGCTGAAACATGCATAAAATTTCTGAAAGACAAAAAACTAGGCATTGCAAATTTTCTGCCACTGAATAAAATAAAAGGAAGCGAGCCGAATGAGG
>JAQTRH010000038.1 GCA_028711925.1 Candidatus Nanoarchaeia archaeon
TCAAGCAAAATTGATGTTTTTTCTGCAATTTCATCTGGTGAAAGATTGCAAACAAAACCATTATGATAATCCTTTATTAAATCTGCAGAAGCATTTCTTTTATGCCTCACTGTTACAACTGGCAGACCACATGCATTTGCCTCAATAACTATAATGCCAAAACCCTCTATAACTGAAGGAAGAATAAATGACTTTGATGATTTCATATACTCATAAATTTTTTCTCTTAACATAAAATTCCTTGTTTCTATATTTTTTTGAAGGCCTAGTTCTTTTATAAGTTGGATTATTTTTTCCTTTTCCGGACCATCTCCTATAAGTATAACTCTTATATCTGGAAATTTTTTTTTAAGGATATATATAGAATTGACTATTAAATCTACATTTTTATGTTTCATAAATCTTCCAGCATATATTACATCAAAATTTTGTCTTAATTTTCTTATACTTTCAATTTCCTCATTATCAACCCAATTCTCAACAACTTTGATATTGTTCTTGCTTATTCCAAGCTTGATCAATCCCTTTTTAGTTCTTTTAGAGACAGAGATTATATTTTTTGTTAATCTTGAAACAACTTTTTCTATAAAAAAACCAAAAACTCCCTTTATTCCCATATATTCATACCAATAATCTCTCCAAACTTCATGCCAGGTTATTACCAGTCGGTTTTTTCTTATAACAGAGCAAGTTTTGCATACAATCGCAGGAAAATAAGGAAATGCGCTACAGTCTATTAAATCAAATTTTTCTTTAATCAAATACCAAAAAAGATAATATGAAAAGATTATTGGCTCAAAAAGGTTTCTTTGACCTTTAAAATTATATTTTTTTTTATAACAATTAACCCCATGAATTATTATTCCTTGCTTTTTAATTATATTTGGGCCTTTCCACATCTTTATTCCATAAAGATGTACATCGTGGCCCATTTCAACTAGTTTTTTAGCAAGAGTGTAATTTCTTACTTCTGCCCCTCCAATATTGTAAGGATAAATCATATCATATACTATCGCTATTTTCATAAAATCAAATAAAAAGAAGGTTTATAAAAAACTTTCTTAAAAAAGCCTTGAAGAGAGTATAAAAACCAAATGCCTCCAGCCATCCCTTAGACTGTTAAGCTTTGACTTGCCTTTTCTTTTCCTGTATGAAACTTTAACTTCGCATGTTTTAATCTTTTTTTTAGCGGCCTTTATAACCATCTCAGATGCAAATTCCATTCCATCTGATTTAAGGCTCATTTTCTTGAAAGCATCTTTTGTAAATGCCCTTAAACCGCAATGAGCATCATATATTTTTGATTTAAATAAAATCCTTATAAGACCAGAAAGAAAAGCATTTCCCACGAAATGCAAATAAGTCATTGAACCCTTTTTCATTTTGCCATTAAAGCGGTTACCAACAATAAACTCGTAACCATCTTTGATAGGAACAATTAATATTGGAATCTCAGAAAAGTCGTAAGTTCCATCTGAGTCTCCTATTACAATTATATTCCCTTTAGCAGATAAAATTCCCTTGATGCATGCAGCACCATACCCTTTTATGTTTTGTTTTATTACTCTTGCTTTTTTTGAATTAGCTATTTTGACAGAAGAATCTTTTGATCCATTATCACATACAATTATTTCACCATTTATCTTCTCTTTTTCAAAAAATTTGTTTATTTCATCAATGCATTTTCCTACTGTCTCTTCTTCATTAAGGCAAGGCATAACAACAGATATTTCTGGCTTCATATTTGGTGTAATTATTATGTGACATTTATATATTTTGTTTAATTTAATAGGAAATTTTAAATATAAACAATATTTAAGTAAAATTATGGTGACAGAAGAAGAACTTGCAAACATGTCTCCTGAGCAAATACAGGAGCTTCAGAAGCAGAACTGCATATTCTGCCACATTGTTTCGGGAAGGGTTGCATCAAAAAAAATTTATGAAGATGATAAGGTTTTGGCGATACTTGACATAAACCCCTTAAATCCAGGGCATATGCTTCTATTGACAAAAGAGCACTACCAGATAATGCCCCAAATTCCCGATGATATAATTGCTCATATTTTTATGGTGGCCAAAAAGCTTTCCCATGCATGCCTAAGAGCATTAAATGCTGAAGGAACTAATGTATTTATAGCAAACGGAGCCCCTGCCGGCCAGAAAGCATCTCATTTTATGGTTCATATAATCCCAAGAATGAAAGCAGATAAATTAACTACATTTGACCTTTCAGAAAAAAAAGTTTCAGAAGATGCTTTAGAGCAAATGAGAATTCCTCTTAAAAACAAAGTTAATGATCTTTTTGGAATTAAAGAAAAAGAGCCTTTTTTTGTAGATAAGAGAGATAAAGAATCTCAAAAAAAAGTTTATGTTGAAAAAGAAAAACTGGAAAATAAGCCAGCTGAAAAAAGGCAAGAAAAAAATAATAAAGAACTTAATCTTGATAATATATCAAGTTTTCTTATAAAAAATGAGCCAAGAAAATAATTGTGAATTTTGCGATATAATAAAAAGCAAAAAAGGAAAAGTCATCTTTGAAGATGAAAAATCAGTTGCTATGCTCAGCCCAAGGCCTTTTTGCCATGGGCATATAATTGTTATGCCCAAGCAGCATTTCACAATAATCGAACAGGTTCCTGATTATTTGATGGCTCACCTTTCAAAAATAGTTAATAAGATATCAATAGCTGTTTTCGAGGTTTTTCAGGCAACGGGAACAAATATACTCATAAATAATGGGATTAATGCAGGCCAAAAAACAAACCATTTTATGGTTAACATCCTGCCAAGAAAAGAAAATGATGGTCTTGACTTTCAATGGAATTCAAAACAGTTTAATGAAGAGCAGATGTCAACAATAGAGATTAAGCTCAAGGAAGAATGTTCAGGAATAGGAGATTTTGAAAAAGAAAACAGAAAACCAATCAATGCGGACAAGGAAATACAAAAGATTGATAAAGAAGAAAATTATCTTGTAAAACAGCTTAACCGTATACCATAAGAGGTGTTTAAATGAAAAGATTATTTACATTAATCTTGATATTGGTTATGATAATTCCAGTTTCTTATGCTTATACTTTCTTTGTAGGGGATTGTGACGATACAGGATCAATCAGGATTTATTCAACCCAAAACATAGATGGAGAGGTTTATGCAAGTAAAGACCGCAAAACATGGTTTAATGTTCCTGGCCAATGGAGTGATGACCTGAAATTTTTTGATTCAGAAGATATGATCTTAAATGATAACTTCAAATATGGATTCATAATTAATTACCAAAATTTCAAATACAGCTTTGATGCATACTGCCCTGGGTACAAGTTCAGCTGTAAGGAGCTTAACCTGTCAATAGATAACTGCTACCAGAGGCCTGGTTATTTTTATGCAGAATTCAAGGCATTAAACCATAATGGGATTTATGATTTAAGGTACTCTTTTGAAACAGACAAAGATGATGTTTATACTTACAGCCCTTTATCAAAAAGCACAACACTAAAACACTTAACGATAAATAACCTTGGCGATGGTAATTATTTGCTTAAGCTAAAAACGGATTTAAATATAGAGAAGTTTTCAATAAGCCATGATAAATGCTACAACAAAAATGATAGGTATTACACTTATGTCGAAAAATATTGCAATAGGTTTTTTTGTGTTTCAGACAGCAACTGCAGCATTAATGAATTTTGTGATAAAAGCAATTTTTTATGTAAGGAACTTGATTGCAGTATTTGTGAAACACCATTTAACCATAGCTGTGTTGAAAAATGCGATGATAACAACCTCTGCACAACAAATGAATGCGCTGAAGGAGAGTGTAAATTTACAGTTATGAATGGATGCCCTTCAGAAAACCAATGCCTTCCATACAACTCTGTCGATGTTATAAATAATGTTTCCTCCTATTGCGGTATTGAAAATGAGTGGATTCCACAAAAAAAAGATGGTGAAAGCTGTGAAAATGATTACGAATGCATAAATGAATGCGCTGAAGGAGTATGTGCCCAGTCAACACAAAATAAAGGTTTTTTTCAAGCAATATTTGATTTTTTTGCTGGTCTCTTCAGCTTTTAAAAAGAAAAATATTTAAAATAAGATAACAAACAACATTAAGAGGTGGATATAATGGACAGAAAAATTTTAGTTTTGGTATTAATAGTATTTGTATTTCTAAGCGGATGCACAAAAACTCCTGACCAAGAACCAGGCGAAGATGAGCAGCAGCAAACAGAAGATGAAAACCAGGACAATGAAGAACAAGAAACAGACCAGGAACCAAGCTGTGATGATGGCATAAAGAACGGCGATGAAACAGATGTTGACTGCGGCGGTTCATGTGATACATGTGAACTAGGAAAAAGCTGCGAAGAAGATTCAGACTGTGGTTTAGGAATATGCGAGGAAGGCATATGTGAAGAAGAAACTAAGCCGGATGAAAAGGTCCTTACAATAGAAATAGACAACCTTTCATTAAGCCAGAAGTATGTTACAATTGAGAAAGGAACAACAGTTATTTGGATGAACAATGAAGACCGCCCGCATTTAATTGCTGCTCATTACAATGAATTCAGAAGCCCAAGACTTGAGCAAGGAGATTCTTATAACCACACTTTTAATGAAGTGGGAGAATATACTTATATCTGTGCAATTTTTAAGCGGCAGATACAAGGAACAATAAATGTTGAAGAAAATCCTTAAGCAATAATTCCAACAAAGATATTATGCTTGTCCCTTATTATTTTTATTTTTACTTTTCCTTTTTTAAAGCAGTTTAAAACAGAGATTGACCTGTTTTTTGAAACAGCTATCATTTCGTTTTTTATCCTTCCAGGGCATATTACCTGCGCCTCAATAACATCTCCTTTTTTAAAGGGCTTTGGAAGCTTTTTTGTTTTCTTGATATTAAAATCATCTGCGCTAAGCAGCAGTTTTGTGTTTGTTTTTTTTTCTAATTTTCTCATTTTTTCATAAAATTGGTCCCATGAAAGCTGTTTGCATGGGTTTCTCCCAAACTTGTAGTTTAAAAAATTCTGTATTCCTATGAAATAACTTTCATTATTCTTCCTTAATTTCTTGGCAAACTCTATTAATTCTTCCATATCATTTTCATTAAAACCCGGTAGAAGAACAGGGGCGATTGCAACCTGCATTTTTTTAGATGCATACAAGACAATTTTTTTTATTTTTTCTACATTGTATTTGCATCCTGCCATTTTTTTCGCGATTTCAGGATTAAGGGAATTAATAGATACATTAATTCTTGTAAGTCCTGCGTCTGCAAGCCTGTCAACAAGCTCTTCATTAAGCAGTGTGGCATTTGTATCAATTGAAATTGTTTTTACTTTTTCAAATGATGAAAAATCTTTAATTAATTCAGCTATTTCTGCATAAAGCAAGGGTTCTCCCTGAGTGCCAAGATGTATTTCAAGCTCGCAATCCTTAAAATCCAAAATTTTTTTGAATTCTTCAACAAGGTATTCGCGCTCAACAACAAAATCTGTCTGATTCTTGCTGGATATCCCTGAGTCCACAGAACAGTATATACAGTTAAGGTTACAGCTTGTTATGGGCCTTATATCAACAATAGATGTGTTCCTGTCAACTATCCCAAAGCTGTTTGAGCCGATCAAGGGTATTCCTGAATTCCTATGTATGTAAACTGCATTTTTTCCTGAAACCATATTAGTAAGGTTATTGAAGCCTTTGAAAAGAAGCTGGCTGAATTTTCTTTCAGCCCTGGCCTCAGCAACCTTATCAAAAATAATGGATCTATCCTTTACTTTGAATTTGCCTATTTTTTCCAGCTCATCTTTTTCAATGTAAAAATAGAATATTTTAAGAAAAATTACTTTAATTCTTCTTTCCTCATCCTTAAAGTGAAGCGTCTTAAAGCACAGTTCTGCCATATTATATGGGTTTTTACAAAACTTTAAATAGTTTTAGTTCATTATTATCTTGGGGGAGATATGACTGAAAAAGAGATAAATATAACTTATGAAACCCTTTTTGATTTGCTGAGAAGGGAAAAGAACAGGCCTGAGCTTCAAAAGCTTAGCGACTCTTTTGTTAATGACTTGAAGAGCTATATAAAAGAAAAAAACTCAATTCTCAAAGGCCAGCAGATAAAAATAGGAGATTCTGCAGAGATTGAAAAAGAGAATACTGAAAAGCAGATTGATAATATAAAAAGCATGCTAAACAACCTTTTTGACAGAAGACAGCAAAAAATAGTTCAGATGGCAATAATAAAGGCAAAAACCTCTTCTAATCCTGATGACTGCAGTGCATTGTTAGATGAGGAAAAAAAGCTTTTCAACCAGCTTTCTGATGTTTTAAGTGGTTTCAGGCAAAGCCTTCTTTCAGAAATTTATCTGGTAAGCGAGACATATAAGAAAAAACAGCCAGAGGAAGAGCCAGAACAGGAAAATAAGGAAAATCTAGAAAATGTTCAAGAGGATAAACAAGAGGAAAATCAGGAAAAACAACAAAAAAAAGATGAAAAAACAAAATTAATAAGGTTTATAAACTCTGTTCCGAGGTTTGTTGGAAGAAATCTTGAGGTCTATGGCCCTTTTGAAGAAGACGATACTGCAAACCTGCCTGAGGAAATAGCTGATATTCTTACAATGAAACAAAGGGCAGAAGAAATAAAAAAATAAAGATTTATATATAACCTACTTTTCCTATGAACCATGAAAGTACCAAAAACCATAAAAAGATACTGTCCTTACTGCAAGAAGCATACAGAGCATAAGGTGTCTAAAACAAAGAAGAAGAATCCAAGCTCCCTGAAGAAAGGGTCTAAATACAGGGCTAAAAAGAGGGGGCTTGCCAGAGGAACAGGAAATCTTGGGAGATATTCAAAGCCTGCTATTTCTAAGTTCAAGATGACCGGCAAGAAAACAACTAAAAAGACAGACTTAAGGTATAAGTGCTCTGTCTGCAATAAAACTCATGCGCAGGCAAAAGGTATAAGAACAAAAAGAATAGAGCTTGTTTAATTTATTTTTAACAAGATTTATATATAATCAGCGATTTCTTTTATAGATAATTAAACTAATTAAGGGTGGTTATATGTCAGAAATTAAAGAGCCTAAATCAAAATTTATTAAAGTAAGATGTCCGAAGTGTAAAAATGAGCAGATTATATTCGGAAAGTCATCATCAGAGATAAAATGCCTTGTATGTGGAAAGGTATTGGCTGAGCCGACAAGCGGCAAGTCAAAAATAAAGTCAAGGATTCTGGAGGTTCTTGAGTAAGAATGCTTTTTTTAAAAGAAGGCTTCCCAGAGGAATCTGAAATTGTTATATGCACTGTAACTAGCGTAAGGTATAATTCTGTATTCGCAAAGATAAATGAATACAACAACAAAAGTGGCATGATACATATCTCAGAGGTATCCCCTGGAAGAATAAGGAACATAAGGGATTATGTAAAAGAAGGAAAGGTTATTGTATGCAAGGTATTAAAGATAAATGAGGAAAGAGGATATATTGATTTGTCTTTAAGAAGGGTCAACGAAGGCCAAAGGCGCTCAAAGCTCGATGATATGAAAAAAGAGCAGAAAGCTGAAAAAATAGTTGAGTTTGTTGCCAAAAGCCTGAAAAAAGATTTCAAGAAATTTTACAGCGAACTAACAGAAAAAATATTTAAAAAATATGACTTGTTAGCCTCATGTTTTGAGGATGTTGTTGAGAAAAAAATAACGCTTGAAGAGCTGGAAATAGATAAAAAAACAGCAGCTGAGCTTACAAAAACAATTGAAGAAAGAATAAAGCCTGCAGAAGTGGATATAAAAGGAAATTTAAATCTTGTATCAGAAGCTCCTGACGGAGTTGAGCTTGTAAAGCAGGCAATTAAAAAAGGGATTAGAGATGATGTTAAGATACTTTATATGGGTGCCGGAAACTACAGAATGAATGTTAAGGCATCTGACTATAAGGAAGCCGAAAAAATATTAAAAGAGTCAACAAGCCCAATAATTGATTTTGCAGAAAAAAACCATATGCATGTTGAATTTAAAAGAATTGAAAAATGAAACACATACTCAAATGCCTTTCGTGCGGCAAATACACATTAAATGAAAAATGCAGCTGCGGGGGAAATGCAGTGACTCCAAAGCCTGCAAAATACAATCCAGATGACAAATACGCAAGATACAGGCGCGAGGCAAAAATGCCTGAGATCAAAAAAAGGGGTTTAATATAAATGACATGGAAAATAACAAAGGTTGCAAAAAAAATTCCAAAACTTAAAAGTCCAATTCTTATAACAGGGCTTCCTGGAATAGGAAATGTAGGAAAGGTTGCAGTTGATTTTTTAACAGAGGAATTAAAGGCAAAAAAAGCATATGATTTGTTTTCATACACATTTCCGCATTCTGTTTTTGTGAATGAAAAAAACCTTGTGAGCCTTCCGCAGATAATTCTTTATTACAGGCAATTCAATGATAAGAGAAATGACCTGTTGTTTTTGGCTGGTGATGTGCAGCCAACTGACGAGGTTGCGTCATATGAATTTTCAGAAACTCTTTTAGACATATTTGAAAAATTAAAGGGAAAAGAGATAATAACCTTGGGAGGAATAGGGCTTTCAACAGTGCCAAAAAAACCAAAGGTATACTGCACAGGCAATTCCAAGGAAATAATAAAAAAATACAAAAAAGACACATGCATGGATGATAAGCTTTACGGGGTTGTAGGCCCAATAATTGGAACATCTGGGCTCTTGCTTGGGCTTTCTGAAAAAAGAAAAATAAATGCTGTTTCGTTTCTTGCAGAAACATTCGGGCATCCATTGTATTTAGGAATAAAAGGCTCAAAGGAACTAGTTAGCATATTAAACAAAAAGCTTAATCTCAAGATAAATGTGAAAAAGCTTGAAAAAGAGGCAGAGGATGCTGAGTCAGAGATGATGAGAATAACACAGGGATTAAGCGATGTTACAAAAAAGAGCAAGCTTAAAAAGATAAAAGACCAGTTTGATTTAAGCTATATTGGATAGTTTTTCTTAAAAGAGGGGAAAATGGAAAGAAAGTTTTTAATGAAAGCAAGAGAGATTCTTGATTCAAGAGGCAATCCAACAGTAGAAGCAGAAATTCTTATAGATGAGCAAAAAATCAGAGCTATCGCTCCATCAGGAGCATCAACAGGAAAGCATGAAGCCCTTGAATTGAGAGATAAGGATAATCGTTTTCATGGAAAAGGTGTTATTAAGGCAGTAAAAAATGTTGATAAGATTTACAATGCAATTAAAAATTCAGACCTTAAAAATCAAAGATTAGTTGATGAAAAAATTTTAAGTTTGGATGGAACAAAAAATAAAACTAATCTTGGGGCAAATGCAACCATTGCAGCAAGCATGGCCTGTTTAAGAGCAGGGG
>JAQTRH010000039.1 GCA_028711925.1 Candidatus Nanoarchaeia archaeon
TTTAATGGCCTTATCACAGAAATCTGGTTTTATTGCACCCATTGCAAAGTTTTCTCTTCCGCCGCCTTTACCGTCAAATTTTTCAAGAATAGATTTTAAAAGCTCATTGGCCTTGAACCCAGAATCATCTGAGCAGGTTATTATTATTTGAGAATTATCTTTAATTTTATTAATGAAGCAGATAACTGTTTTTTCTTTTTTAAATGAGTTTGCCTTGTCTGTCAACTGTTTCTTTTCTA
Organism: Candidatus Nanoarchaeia archaeon; assembly: GCA_028711925.1. Classification (GTDB taxonomy): domain Archaea; phylum Nanobdellota; class Nanobdellia; order Woesearchaeales; family CG1-02-33-12; genus M55A3. The sequence goes on from JAQTRH010000039.1 coordinate 240, forward strand.
TACCCTCAAATATGTTGTAGATGAAATTAATATCATTGATGTTTTCCTGCTTAAAATCATCCGCGATCTTTGCACTTAACTCACGTAACTTTGATGTCTTCTCTTCATTGTCTTTAATCAGATTTTCAACAAATTCAGGAATTTGTGTTACATCTTTTTTGATTATAGAAGCTGTTTTCCTTGCAATATCTGCATAATCAAAAAATTCATTGGAAATATTTGTCTTGAATCTAATTTCATAAGAGCCATGAATAAGATTAAATTTGGTAACTAAAAAATTTCCAATAAAATCTGTTTTTAGTGCGTGAACTCCTGCACATGCTGAGACATCATGTTCTTTGATTTCAACAATTCTTATTTTTTCATCTTTTATGCGGTCAAGCTTTATTCTTAATCCCTTGATATTTTTTGCCTCTTCTTTTGAAACATCTTTTACAATTATATCTCTACCCTCTTTTATAATCTGGTTTGCAACTCTTTCTGCCTTGAAAATCTGCTCCCATGTAAGGTTATTGCATTTAACAAAAAGCGAGGATTCATCTTCCCTAAGATTTATTTTTTCAACTTTTATGTCTTTTATTATTTTTAATAAAGCTCCCACAAATATGTGCTCTCCGGAATGCATTCTCAATAAACTTAGCCTTCTTTCAATGTCGTGCTCGCATATCACAGAATCTCCTTGATTTAATTTTCCTTTGGCTGGTTTTATTTTATGGATTATCTTTCCGTTGTTTTTTGAAACTTCATCTATTTCGCCATGAAAATTTTCATTTTTGATTATTCCTTTATCATGCGGCTGCCCTCCGCCGCCTGGGTAGAAAATAGTATCTTCTAATTCAACAAGCAAAAAACCATCTTTTTGTTGTATGTTCTTTACTTTTGTTTCAATTTTGTGCAAAAAGGGATTATGGTATGTTTCCATTTTAATCAATCAGTTTTTTGAATAATTCATTGAGTTCTTTTGGGGATGCTTTTCCTTTCGTAGTTCTCATCACCTGGCCAACAAGATAATTTAAGGCCTCTTTTCTTCCATTTTTATAGTCGTCAACAACTTTTTGGTTGTTTTTTATGACATCTTTGCATATTTGCTCAAGCTCATCTGTATCAGAGATTGATTCAAGCTTTTCTTGTTTTACATATTTTTTAACATCAAAGGGTTTTTCAACAAGCTTTTCAATCAGCTTTTTTGCAGTTGGCTCTGTAATTTTTTTGTTTTCAACTAATAAAAGAAGCTCTATAAGGTTTTTTTCATCTAATTTTACTTCCTCAAGCTCTTTTTTATGATAATTTAAAACCCTTAAAAGCTCAAACCTAAGCCATCTTGCTGCAATCTCTGCACTAACTTTTTTTGTGACTTTTTCAAATAATTCTGAAAGGACTATATCTGAACATAAAACAAATGCATCCTCTTTTTTTATTTTGTATTCTCTGGTTAGCCTTTTTATTTTTTCATCAGGTTTTTCAGGAAGCGTTTTCCTTATTCTTTCAATGTATTTATCATCAATTTTTATCACGGGCAAATCCGGTTCTGGGATAAACATATAATCTGCTGCCTGCTCTTTTGAGCGCATGAAAACTGTTTTATTGTTTTTTTCATCAAATGCCCTTGTCTCTTGTTCTATTTTCTTGCCTTCTTTCAAGCTTTCTTCCTGCCTTAAAATCTCATATTCTGCTGCCTTCACAATATTGCTGAAGGAATTAACATTCTTAACTTCAACTCTGTTAAAATTTGGCTCTATTGAAACATTTGTATCTGCCTTTACCCCTGCATTCTTGTTTATTGCTTTTATATAATTTAATGTTGTTAATAGTGATTTCAGCCAATCCCTTAGTTGGTTTGTTGATTCAAAGTCCGGCTCTGTTACTATCTCAACTAAAGGTGTTCCAGAGCGGTTATAATCTACTTCTCCAGTTACAGGATCCCACCTAGCAGGGTCTTCCTCTAAATGAACATCAGCTATCTTTATTCCAAGAAATTTGCCATTAACGCCAACTGGATTAGAGTATGAACCAGATATAGTTTTCTGGTAGCCGGCAGGAAGATCAGGCCAAGAATAATGTTTTCTTTGAAAAAGCATTTTTTTGTTTACTTTGCAGCCTAACATTAAGGCAATTGCAATTATCTTATCAACTGCTTCTTTGTTTGCAAGCATTGGTTTTGATCCGGGCATTGCAGTGCATATAGGGCATATGTTTGTGTTTGGCTTTGCATTCTCATCAATAGAACAATTACAAAATAACTTTGTTTTATTTTCTACATTGACATAGCCATGTATTTCCAGGCCGCACTTTATCTTGGTCATGTATTATAATGATTTTAAAAAGTTTATATAACTTACGGATTTAAAACTGTTATTCCAAAGGCCATTGTTGCGTAGTTTTCAGGTCCTATAACTGCCCTGCATTTGTACTGTGTTGGAACTGCATCCTCTGTTAATTTTATGGTTAAAGGAAAGACTTCTATAATGTCTTTTTCAAGATTTTCTATTTCGTCTGTGTATTCAAAGATTATGTCTGTTTCCGGCTTTGCCGCGGAGTGCATCGCCTCATAACATGAAAATTCAAACGTGAAGTCAGATGCCTCATCTCTTTGGTTCATGATTCCAAAGAAAAGTGTCTCCTGGTTTCTTCTTTCAATCTTAATTGAGGATGTTGTCATTGCAAACTTGTTTTTTCTGTCTGCAATTGTTTCTCTTAGTTGAGCTGCTTCAGCTGATTCAGGTTCTTTTTCTCCAACTATTTCAATTGGTTCTGTTAAATCAGAATCATCCCCTGTATTGTCGTCAGGCCCTTGAACATTAACATCTGCGGGTTCACTGGAATCTTCTTCATTCTCAGTTTGTTCAGCGCATCCTGAAATCAAAAATAAACTTAATACTAAAACAAGAAACATTATTTTTTTCATTTTATCACCCATACATAAGATTATTCTTATTTCTATTTAAATATTTCTTTAATAAATAATCAAAAGATTTAAATACCAAATATGGTTAATATTAACTAAAAATGGATAATTTTTTAAGATTAATAAATGAGCTTGGCAAAAACCTTAATAATGAGATTACAATAAGACAGTTATCAAAGGAATCAGGGGTTCCTTATACTACAACACTAAGGTTGATTAATAAAAAACAAGAATTGTTTAGGATTAACAAAAAAGGCAATGTTAAACTGATCTCATTAAACCTTGAAGATAATATAACAAAAAACTACCTTATTTTATCTGAAAGAAACCAAGCAGATAAGTTTATCAAAAAACATCCGCAGTTTGGGGTGTTAAAAGAAGAAATACCAAAAGGAAAATACTCATTGATCTTGTTTGGTTCAAGAGCAGAAGAAGAAAACAGGGAAAAAAGTGATGTGGACTTATGTATAATAAACAAAAACGGCAAAAAGAACATAATTTTTTCAAGGTTTGAGCTGCTTTTTAAACTGGAAGTTAATTCAATATTTTTTTCAAAAAATGAATTTAAAAAAATGCTAAAAGAAAAACAACAAAATCTTGCAAAAGAAATCATCAAAAAACATGTTATACTTCATGGAGAGGAGTATTTCTGGAATTTGATATGGGAAAATGGGTTTTGATAAAAAATATTATAAAGAAGAGTTTGAAAATTTATTGAAAGAAAAAAACAAAAGAAAATTCTATATTAAAGAAAGCAACTCTTTGTTTAAAATTAACAGGTATATAAAAAAAGGAACTGAAAGTCTTGAGCTTGCAGGGTATATAAAAAATTCAGATAAGGATGCAAAAAGTTATTGGGTAATAATAGTTTGTTATTATTCCATGCTTTATATGGCAAAAGCGGCAATACTTACAAAAGGATATGAAACAGATGACCACTATGCAACACAGATAGCTCTTGGACACCTTATGGTTCCTGGTGAAATAGAAAAAGAGGATTTGGAATTACTTGAGCAATCATACAAGATCTTTGAAGAGGATTATATTGATTATTTTGATGATGCAAGAAAGGAGAGCTCTGTAAGCAGGTATAGTGCAACAAAGGTTTATAATGAAAGAAGGGTAAAAGAAATATTTGAAAACGCAAGAAAATTTATATCAAAGTTAAGAATAATATTAAAATAAATTAAGGTGTTTTTCTAGCCATAGTCCTTGGAAATGGAATTGTATCCTTGATGTTGTCAAGGTTGCAAAGCCATGCAATCACTCTTTCTACTCCGAGGCCGTATCCTGAATGAGGAACTTTTCCATACTTTCTTGTGTCAAAATACCACTCATATTTTTCCGGTTTTTCGCCTTGCTCTATTAAGGCCTTTTTCATTTCCTCAATATCTGTATCCCTTTCACTTCCACCTATTATTTCGCCATATCCATCTGGAGCTATCATATCAAAGCACAATGCTGTATCTAGGTTTTCAGGATCTTTTGGCTTGTAGAAAGCCATTATTTTTTTAGGATAATGAGTTATGATTATGGGCTTTTCGTATTTTTTTGAAATTGCATCTTCTTCAACTGTTCTTAAGTCCTTTCCCCATTCAATGTTTATTCCATCTTTCTTTAATTCCTCTAAAACCTGTGTGTAAGTTATTCTTGCAAAAGGAGCTTTTATCTTTTTCAGCTTTTCAATATCCTGGCCCAAAAATTTTAACTGCTCTTCATTATGCTCAACAACATAGTTTACAATAAAAGCAACTAAATCCTCTGCATTTTTCAGTATATCCTCAAACTTATACCATGCAATTTCTGTTTCTGCCATCCAAAACTCAGACAAATGCCTTGATGTCTTTGATTTTTCTGCCCTAAAACAAGGTGCTATTGTGTAAATTTTTTCCAATGAAGATATCATAGCTTCAGCATAAAGCTGCCATGACTGTGTTAAGTAAACAACATCATCAAAATATTTTACTTCAAACAATGTTGAGCCGCCCTCGCAGCTTGTTGGAGAGAATATTGGAGAATGTTCCTCGTAAAAGCCTTTATCATTAAAAAATTTTCTTATTGCCTGGAAAACAGAGGACCTTACTTTCAGTATTGCATTCATTTTTCTGGACCTTAGCCATAAATGCCTGTTGTCAAGCAAAAATTCAGGGCTCTGGTCTTTTGTTATTGGAAATGTATCGCTTTCTCCAATTATTTTTAATGAAGAAACAGATATTTCATAGCCGGTTGGTGCTCTTTTGTCCTCTTTTATCTCTCCTGTGATTTCAAGAGAGCACTCCATTGTAGCTTTTAATGCCTCGTTCCAAATTTCCTCACTTACATTTGACTTTTCAACAACGCACTGTATTATTTCTGTTGAATCTCTAAGTACTATAAAGGCCATCTTGTTGCTGTTTCTAACGCGATAGCACCAGCCCCTTATGCTTACCTGGCCGCTGCCTTTTTCCATTGATTTTTTGACTGAAATGAATTCCATAATCATAACCTTTGTACTAAAAGCTTCAAATTAGGCTTTTTTCTATTATTTCTTTTTCTTTATTTGTTATTCCATATATTTTATAGACAACTTCATCAATTTCTTTGTCTATCTTATCTATTTCATCCTCAATTTTTTTGCTTTGAATAGTTTTCTTGTCACCAATAGCGTTAAGTTGTTCATTTAGAGATAGTGTTTTATCCACTAAATTGGATATTTTTATAATGGCTTCTTTATTTTTAACACAAATCGGCAATTCCAATAAGGCATTTTTTAAGACATCAATGGTTATGAAATAATTTTTGTAGTAATAAGTGATAAGTTTTGAGTTTAAAATTCCTATAATAAATTTAAGGTTTTGATTATTCTTGTTTAAAAGTAACATTCCATCTTTGATATAATAATCTTCATTGTCATAAGTTGCTACTACCTCTTTTCCCATTCTGGCAACAATTATTTTTTCGTTTTCAAACCTATCTTTATCTCCAGGTCTTGCTGTCTTTTTATTCTTAGTCATCAATTTTGGGGCATACCACACATATTCCCCTTTATAATATTTTGAATATCTACCTATATCTTTACTTCTTAACAATTTCTTACAATCATTATTTTTCTTTGATTTAAAGATAAATTTATCATCATCGCCTGTCTTTAATCCATAAAAGAAAGATATTAAATTTCCTAATTTTTCACCGCCATTTTTAATTTTCTTTAGTAAATTAGAGGCAGATTCTTGTGAGTATAATTCAAAATTATATAAGTGATTATTTCTTATTTTTGATTGCTTAAACTCTTTAACAAAATTGACACTTTCATTTTCGTCTAAAGATTCTACAATAATCTTGTTATTGTCTCTTTTGTTACTGTCTTTTTCTTTTTGCAATACGAAAATGGTTGTTTCTACTGTAGCTTCCTGAAATACTTTTTTTGGTAATTGAACTAATTTGATAATTTTACAATTATCCAGAATATATTTTCTTATTTCATAAAAACTCTCTAATGAAGTCCAAGTATGAGGCACGATAAAAGAGAATAAGCCTTGCTCTTTCATTAACATTATTCCTTTTTCCATAAAGCAGTTGTATAAATCTGATTTTGCCTTGAATGTTTTGAGATTCTTCCAGAAAAATTCCTTATCCTCCTTGCTTATTTTATGCGGTCTTACATAAGGCGGATTTCCTATAACAACATCAAAACTGCCCTCTTGAAATTCTCCAACCCAATTAAAAGCATTCAGTTTAGCAACAGATTCGTCATTGATTAAGCTGTTTCCTTGTTTTATATGTGCATCCAATTCTTCTGGCAGTTTTCTTCGTTTTTCAGCGGCTTTTAATAATAGATTAAGTTTAGTTATTTCTACTGCTTTGTTATCTAAATCAACCCCAAAAATATTATTTTTTAGAATTTCTGTTTTGATTGAGTAATCACCTTGACTATCTATTTTATGTTGTTTTACTTCTTCATTAGAAGCTAGACTTTTGTAAATATAATCAAAAGCCTTAATTAAAAATGAACCTGAACCACAAGCAGGGTCTAAAACTTTTATGTCCTTTATTTTAAGTTTTTTATTTTTTAATAGTTCATCTACTGTGTTTTTGACTATATAATCAACAACATAAGTAGGCGTGTAATAAATTCCTTGTTCTTTTCTATGTAATTGACCGTTTTTAAATTTGGTTCTTCCAGATTTTGTTTGTGCTAGGATTTTTCCTAAATATTGCTCGTATACCTGTCCAAGAACATCAGCATCTATCCAATCAAAGTTGTATATATAGTCTTTATTTTTAGATTCATAAAGATTGTATGCTAATTTTTTTATTATTGAGCCATCTATTTCTATTTTATCGCAATCGCTATCTTTTGCTATAGCAAATAATCCTGCATTGTACCAATCGTTATATTTGCTAAAAATTTCTTTTAATTTTGGGTATGCTTTATTATCTGGAAGCCTTCTAATCTCTTCTAACATCATGTTTTCTGGATTGATTCCTATATCTTCGCTTCTTCTTATAAAAATTAGTCTGTCAATGATTCTTTGGATTATGTCATCTTTATCGTTTATGTCATATCTATTAGGGTATTTCTTTTCGATATCATAAGCGATTAATTTTCGAATATGCATTAAATCTTCTAATAAGGTTTTATCTATTGAAGCTCTTCTTTTTAACCTATCTTCTTTTTCTGCTCTGTTTAGAATTATATTTTGCTCAAAACTTTCTTTAGAAAGTAGCCATAAATCATCAAATCTACTTAAATAATCTTCTGGCTCATCAAATACCCTAAATTTGTTGGTTATTGCATTTTCTTGTTCTACACAGAATATTTTTAATTGTTCAAAATTTGTTGAAACTGCAAAAGGTATTCTTTTTGATAGTGCATAAGATACAACCTGTTTATCTGCTTCTTTTTCTAAGTGAATGCCTATCTTTTTAACTTCTAAAAAGAACACTATCCGATCTCTAATATAAAAGGCATAATCAGCATGTCCTGTTTTAGTTCCTCTGTGGGCTTTTTCTTGCTTAACAAAATCTTTTTTAGTCCATCCAAGAGATTCAAATAGGGGTTCTATTAGTTTAGTCTCTGTGTTAGCTTCTAATTCTTTTTTATGTAGAGAGTAATTTGCTTTAAAATCATCAATTATTTTTTTTATTTCAAGCTTTGCTTCTTCTTTTGTACAAGTCATTAAATTTAAAAATAAGCAATCTAATATATAAATATTCGTCTTTTAAAACACATATTACCAAATTAAGAAAAATACCTAATTTTAACTTAACAACTCATAAATTAGGAAAACTATTTAATATGCTTGTTAATTCTTTTGTTTTATGTTTAAGATACAGCATGAGGATGAAAAGAGCAACGCAAGGGCCGGCCTGTTAAAAACAGCGCATGGCAAGGCAGAGACTCCTTTTTTTATGCCTGTTGCAACAAAGGCAGTTGGAAAGTATATTGGCTCTTTTGATTACAATGAGATTAATGCCAATGCAATAATATGCAATGCCTTTATTCTTTCTTTGAGGCCGGGTATAGATGTAATCAAAAAGGCTGGCGGCTTGCATAAGTTCATGAATTTTGATAAAACAATATTTACAGACTGCGGCGGATTCCAGATGTTAAGAGAGAGTTTTCTCCAGAATTCAACAAAAAAAGGAATTAACTTTACAAACCCTTTTGACAATTCAACAGTGTTTGTGACTCCTGAAAAAATAATGAAAATAGAACAGACAATTAACTCAGATGTTGCAATGGTCTTGGATGATGTCTCACCTTATGGGGCTTCTTACGAACAGTTCGTTAATTCTTTGAAAAATACGATGAACTGGGCAGAGGAATGCAAAAAGTATCATACCAATGAAAAACAGCTATTGTTTGGTATTGTTCAAGGGGGATTTTTTAAAGAATTAAGGGAAAATAGTGCTAAGTTTGTGAGTGAGCTTGACTTTGATGGAATTGCAATCGGCGGACTGGCAATTGGCGAGCCAATGAAGGAAATGTTTAAGGCAATAGATTATTCAATACCTTATATGTCAAAGGAAAAAATACATTATCTTATGGGGGTAGGAAGCCCTGACCATTTATTGGAATGCATAAGCAAGGGCATTGATTGTTTTGATTCTGTTTTTCCAACACAAAACGGAAGGCACAACACATTGTTTACATGGGATGGCAAGATTTCAATAAAAAAAGCAAAGTACAAGTT
>JAQTRH010000040.1 GCA_028711925.1 Candidatus Nanoarchaeia archaeon
CTCCTGTAGATATACCTAAAGGAGAACACCATACATTTAATGTTGAGGAAAATACTGTTATTACAATAATAAAAGAGAAATGGCTTGGTTTTCAGGTTGAGAAGATAAAGCAGGCATCTGTTGAAACAAAAAATATTTTGATATGTGTTCTTGACAGGGATAATGTCTGCTTTGGATTGTTGAAAAAAAAAGGGTTTTCTGTTATATCTGAGATTAATGGAGATGTTGAGAAAAAGATTGAGGCAAATGTAAATACAGGAAATTTTTACAGTGAGATTATAAAGATTATTTCAGAATATGACAAAAGGTATAATCCTTCAAGCATAATAATTGCAAGCCCTGCCTTCTGGAAAGAGGATTTGATGAAGAATCTAAAGGATGATGTGATAAGGAAAAAGATTACTTTGGCAACATGCTCATGCTCTGGACAGGAAGCTGTTAATGAGGTTTTGAAAAGACCTGAAGTAAAGAATGTATTAATGCAGCAAAGGGTTTCAAATGAGCTGAAACTTGTTGATGAGCTTTTGGAGCAGATATCCAAGAATGAGCTTGCTGTTTACGGATTAAATGAAACAGAGAAAGTTGTTAATGCAGGAGCTGTTTCAAAGCTTTTGGTTTCAGAAAAACTTATTCAGGATATGAGAAAGAAAAAGAGTTATGCTAAGCTTGAGGCTATGATGAAGAATGCAGAATCAATGAAGGCAAGTGTACATTTAATAGGTTCAGACCACGATGGCGGAAAAAAGCTTGATGGTTTAGGTGGCGTTGGGGCCATCTTAAGATATAAATTAAGTTATTGATTTATCTCCAAACTCTAGAATTACCTTCTCTTTCTTTCATAATTTCTAATAATTTAGAAGTAAAATCAAAATCTAAATTTTTAATATTTTTTGGGTAAAGAGAAATTAACTCCAAATCATTTTCTTTATATAGCTTCTTTTTAAATTTATAACTTTTTTCCTTATAATCCTTGTTTTCTATTAATCCCCAATATTCAATAAACACATTAAATTCAGGAAGAAAAAAATCAGGTTCTAATGTTATATTTAAGAAAGGTAGAGTAAATATCCAAAAAGTTTTTGGGACCTTTATATTTGGGTGATGATTATAAATAATATTTTTTCTCTTAAAATAAGCAGCAATTTCTTTTTCTGCCTTTGAATCATAGTTATTTTTTTTGTAAGGAACTAATATTTTATACCTTCTAACAGACTCGTTCCAAAAAAAATATACAGAGAGGATTATAATTAGTATAGATATCATTCTAAGCAAACCATATGCTTCTTGAGGTTTAACAGAGAGAAGGAAGAAACCAATTATTATAAAAAATATGGAAGATGCTTGCTTTGTTGAAAAAGTATTTTTAAATTTCATATTTATTTACCTTTCACAATTTTAAAAGTCTCTCTTGCTATCTGCAGTTCTTCATTGGTTGGGATGACCATGGCCACTACTTTTGAATCATTGGCCGTTATGATTGTCTCATTTTTTTCATTCTTCTTTTTGTCTAGCTTTAGGCCAAGATATTCAAACTGCTTCAAAACTCTTTCCCTTACATAAAATGCGTTCTCTCCTATTCCTGCTGTAAAGACAATAACATCAACGCCGTTCATTGCAGCTGTATAAGCTCCAATGTATTTTGCAATCCTGTAGCCAAGAATATCCAATGCTAAGCTGGCCCTTTTATTTCCTTTATTCTCATTATCCCACAGAACCCTTACATTAGAGCTCTTTCCAAATATTCCTAACAATCCTGATTTTTTATTTAAAATTTCATCAACTTGATTAACAGAAAGTTTTTCCTTTCTCATTAAAAATGGAATTATCGCAGGGTCAATATCACCGCACCTTGTTCCCATTACAACACCTTCTAATGGAGTAAATCCCATTGAAGTGTCAACACTTTTTCCATTTTTCACAGCTGTAATGCTTGAGCCGTTTCCCATGTGGCAAATAATAATCTTTAACTTATCATAATCCTTTCCAATAATTTCAGCTGCTTTTTTTGAAACATATTTATGAGAAGTTCCATGAAATCCATATCTTCTTATTCCATAATCCTTATAATACTTGTATGGCAAACCATATAGAAAAACTTTCTTGTCCATTGAGCTATGAAAACCAGTGTCAAAAACAGCGACTTGTTTAGCATTAGGCAACAGTTCTCTGCAAACTTTCATCCCCATCAAGTTGGCAGGATTATGCAATGGAGCAAGCTCTTTTAATTCATCAATCTTCTTCATAACCTTGTCATCAACTAAAACAGTTTCCTTGAATTCCTCTCCGCCGTGAACTGCCCTATGGCCAATTGCCTTTATTTCATCAAGGCTTTTTATTACATTATTGTCAATTATTATCTTAAGAATATCATTTAATGCTGACTTGTGACTATTGATTTTCTTATTTATTTTTTTCTTTTTATCATCCATTACATATCTTATAAAAGAATCTGAAGAACCAATCTCATCAGCCATTCCTTTTATTAATACATCTTCATTATCAAAAAGCTGGAACTTCAAAGAACTTGAGCCCGAATTTATTACAAGTATCTTAACCTTAATCACCCTTTTTTTGAGCTTGAACAACTGTTATTGCAGTTAAATCAACAATATCTTCAACAGAACATCCTCTTGATAAGTCATTCATCGGCTTTTTAAGGCCCTGCAATATTGGCCCGATTGCCCTGAAACCGCCTAATCTTTCAACAAGCTTGTAAGAAATATTTCCTGAATCAAGTGACGGAAAAACAAACACATTGATTTTCTCATCACAATTTAGTTTGGGGCATTTTTTTATGCACACATCCTCTATCAATGCAGCATCTGCCTGTATCTCCCCAACAACATTTAAATTATGCTTGGATGCAATTTTTACAGCCTTTCTTACCTTTTCAACAGACTCTCCTTTTCCAGAGCCATATGTTGAGTAGGAAAGCATTCCTGCCCTTGCCTTTTTGCTGAACAAATTCTCAAAGGTTTCAATGGAAAGATTTGCTATTTCAGCAAGGTCTTCTGAATCAGGATTTGGTATTACAGCACAGTCAGCAAAAAGAAATAATAATTTATCATTGGCCATAATCATAGCTCCAGATGCCTTTTTTATTCCTTTTCTTGTTCCTATTATTTGAAAAGCAATCCTTATTGTTTCAGCAGTGGAATAGTGCGCCCCTCCTATCATGCCGTCAGCATCATTTTTTTCAATCATCATTGCGCCGAAAACAAGCGCATCCTTAATCATATTTTTTGCCTGCTCTTCATTCATTCCTTTTTGCTTTCTCAGATTGAAGAGTGATTTTGAGTATTCATCTGATTTTAGTGACCTTAAATGGTCTATTATCTCAACTTCCTTAAGATTTATCTTAAGCTTTTCAGCTTTTTCAAGAACTTGTTTTGGATTTCCTAAAATTATTGGTTTTGCTATCTTGCTTTTTGATATTGCTTCACAGGCCCTTAAAACCCTTTCATCAGATGATTCAGGGAATACTATTTTTTTAGGATTGGCTTTTGCCTTTTTTCTTATATCTTTTAGGATATCCATAATGTAGAAAGATTAACTCAGTTTATTTAAAGATTTTCATTTATTCCATATCCCTTATAAAGTCATGCAATACTCTTAATCTTTCTATCTCAACAGGCCATCCGACTAACGCCCTGTCTACCTTTGTTGTCCTTATCTTTTTGTTTTTTCTCAGAACGTCAAAGTGATATTTTACCTTGGAAATGTTTGATACATTCGGCTCTATCCCAATCTTTTTGCATACTCCTGATGGATGTATAGGCCAGCTTTCCCTTATTATGCTGTAAACCTTTTTGTTAAGGTTTTTGCCCTTTAGACTTATCATAACAACTAATTAATTTAAAGAATATTTAAAATTACCTATTTGAGATTTCTAATACCTTTCATCCTGTCCCATTTCTCATAGGTCAAGCCCTGGTCTGACTCATCCTGGACTTCTATAGAGTTGATGAACATCTTGGCCATTGGATTATTTTTTAGAATTGAATTTAAGGTTTTCTTTAAAGCTAAACAGAAAGATTTTGCTTTTTTTTCATCTATGAAATGGGCGTTCATTGACAACGGAGCTTCTATCATAACTTCAAAGAATCCGCCTTTTTCAAAAATAAACCTTTCATATGTTTTTGATTCAATTATGTCCATGCCCATGTAGTATATTGATTCTTTGTAGTTTTTTTCAAGCTGTTCAATGAATTTGGTTAGTTCGGATCTGGCCGTTTCCTGCTCTTTTATCTTTTCCTGTAGCTTTCCTTTGTTTTTAATAACAAAGGGCAGCATCTCTTCAATGTCCAGCACCGGCACGAATACGTGTTTTGTTTTCATTTTTTATCTTGGTTTACCTTAACTTATTATTTTAATACTAACTCCTATTTATATTTTTACTCTTAAATGAAAGTCAAAACTGTGATGACATACCAAATTAATAATGAAACAATTCCTGATATAGTCATGGTAAGGGTTTGGGCATTAGTTGGTATTTTCCATTTTTTGCCAAAGTAAATACCAAAAATGATTGTGTTTATCAATATTATTAAGATAAGTATTGGAATTAAATCTGTTATTCCTTTTATATAAACAGCAAAACCTAGAGCGATTATTGAAACTAAAAATATTGCTTTTTTTACATCACCCAATAATGAGTTAAGGTATCCTGCTTCTGTTCCCTTCGAGCTTGCTAATGCAATTATAAGGGCATTAGTTGCTCCAAAACAAAAAGCAACTACAATATTAAATATTAAATTTTCAAGTGCCACCGTATTCCCCTCCTTTTAGATTTGTTAGTTCTTGAAATAGATACATTCCCTGGTGGGGTGAAAAAATACCCATTTCAGTTGTTGGTTTGTTATATAAAACTGAATGTGTGTTCAAATCTTTTAAAGCTTTTCTGTAGGTATCAATATTGTCTGTGTAAACCCCTACTTTTAATGATTTTTTTGAAGGAGAATGTTTAACAGAAGAGTTTATGAAATTGATTGCTTCATCAAGAGATTCAGCTTCAACTACACCAAGAGTTGGTGCAGGAATTTCTTCTTTTATGAAGACAGATTCAGGATGAAGATTGTAAAACATTGTAGGTGTTTCATAAACATTCTCTCCATAAATCTTTTCTGCTCCAAAGTTTTCAGCATTTTTTAAAATAGAGTCTACCATCTCCCTGTTTCTGGGTATAGCATGCCCTACATCTGTTTCAGGGTCTAAAAGTTCTCCTGTTTTAAGTTTGCCTGCAGCTTTTTTATATACTTCAATAAATTCATCACTTTTTCCTTTAGGAACCACAACATACTGTGTTTTTATGCATGCAGATGGAATATAGGTGACGCTTCTGGCAATCTTTTCAGCAGCGCTTTCAAGGTTCTCACAATCCCACACAAGGGATTTGCTTCTTCCATCGCCAAATGCTACAATGTTAGATGGGATTGGAAGCTCGTTGATGTAATCTTTATCAATCTTATTTTTGAGCCCGTTGTATGCAATTTTTTTAATTGTTTCATCATAACCAAATAAAATTGAACTGTCTGAAATATTTACAAGTTTTTCTCCTAATTCCGGCTTTTCCTTTGTATCCCATAGTAATACACTTAAAGCTCCCTCAGGAAGACCTGCCTTGTAAAGGTTTTCAGCTAACTCCAATGAAGAGAAAGGCTCTTTTGAATCTGCTTTTACAATCACAGAGTTTCCAACTGCTAATGCGCTTAAAACTGAGAAAGGAGCAATCTCTCTTGTTGTTGAAGACGGTATGATAGTTACAATTCCCTTTGGCTCGTAATATCTTTCTGGCAGTGTTTCATCATCTTTTTTGGTGAATTCGCCGTTAAAAGCGTTATAAATAAGATTCTTTAAGTTTAAAGGCATAACCTTGGAGTCAATTTTATGATTATAACCTTTGTCTTGTAGTTTTTTGTCTTTTGTCTGGGCAAAATTTCCATTGAAGGCATAATCAATAATATCCTTAAAATTTGAAAGAATATACTTGATTCCTTCACGTGATTCACGAACCTGTTTTAATGTGTTCCCCCTTGATTCAGCTATATAATTTTCATAGCCACCATTATAATATTGAGCAGCCTTTGAAAATATATCTGAAATCTCATCAAAAGTTATTTTATCTAATTCTTTCTTGCCTTTTCTTGCTCCCATTATTGCTCTTGTAATCTGATAAGAAGACAAATCAGGGATGTTTGCAATAACATCCCCGTAGATATTTTTAATTGGAATCTTGTCTTCGCTGTTAACAGCTTCGCCGTTTACTATGCATTCAAGCTCCCTGACTTCATTCTTGTCTGACAATTAAAACTCACCTGCACAGCTTTTGTCCATTCTTGAAAAGTCCTCAATTCTTTTTGGTTTTGAAACATACAAAGGTGTTCTGCCGCATCCGCATTCAGGCCCTTCCATCAATGTTACCTCATCACCAGTTCTATACCTTATGATTGGTGTTGCCCTGCCTGCAAACTCGTCTCCTCCAAGAGCGGTAACAATCATGTAGCCACGCTGTCCTGGTTTGAGAGGTTTTCCATCATCATCAACAATCTCAACTAAAGTCCTATCTCCCCAGACATGGAATGTTCCTGGAGGAATTCCAGAACAGTATTTTGATTGAATACCAATCCCTCCTATTTCAGTGCCTCCATAAACTCCAAGTACAGTTTTACCTTTTTTCATAAGATCTTTCATCATGTCTATAGGCATAGGCGCACCTGCATAAAGTATTGTCTTGATATTATTATCTATAATCCTTTCTTCATCTACTTCAAGAAGTCCCTGTAAATTTGAACCTTTTTTACCTACAGGAGCAATATTTAAAGCTGTAACCCCAAAATCTTTTATAACTTCAAGATGTTTTTCTGGTTCATTGTAGCTGAAATGAGCAGGTATTACAGGAATCCCAAGAGTTGAGGCAGCATCCATAAAACAATTTACAATATGAGAACCCATAGGCAGTAAATGATATAATACATCTCCTTTATTGTTCTCATCAGGAGGTAGAACCCCTGCTGCAGGATATATTCTTGAAGCAACATCTATTATTTCATTATTATCAGCAGCAGAGTAAAAAATTGCAATTGGCTTGCCAGTTGTGCCTCCTGACATATAAATCTTTTTAATCTGATTTTTTGGCATAGATAAAAATCCATAAGGAAAGTGTTTTACAAGGTGCTCTTTTGTAAGAATTGGAAATTTGGCCAAATCATCTAAGCTATCAAGGGTTTCAGTCTTTACTCCTTTTTTGTCAAAGGCCTCTTTGTAAACCTCATTGTTTTCATAGGCAAACTTAACCATTTTTCTCAACTTTTCAAGCTGCAGCTCTTTAACTTTATCTAAACTCATTGTTTCTAAATCTTTATTTACGTATTTCATATCTTCCATTTTTATTCTCCTCCATCTTACTATTTCACCTCTCTTCCACACCTCTTTGATATGAACATTATTTATTTAATCTGACAAATTATTTTTTTATTTATCCATTTTTTTCAGTAAACAATTTGTCTGTAAAAACCATACTTGAGGTTGAAGCAGTAAAATGCGCACATGCCCCTCCAAAATGTCTCAAACCCTGCTCACCGAAAGTATAAAATCCTACTATCGGAACATCTTTTCCAACTTGTTTTTTAACCATCTCAATTTCCTTTGAAACATTTTTTCCTAGATTAAGCCATCTTATAGAGCAGTCAAACATTAAAACAGCAGCAACCTTTTTAGAACTTGAATCTTGTATTGCATACTTCACTGAATCTCTTGCTGCATCAAGCAAATCATTTGGTTTTGCACTCATTAAAGCTAACATTGAATTTTTTTCCAGTGAAGTCGCTATTTGAATTGCATTATTTACTACAGCTCCAGTAACCATTGAAAAAAAGTTTCCTGTACCATCGGGAACACCAAGTATATACTTATCGCTGAAAGCAAGAGGTTGTTTTCTGAATTCTGCTTCATTAATTCCAGCAGCCTTACAAAATTCTTTTACAGCAGGTTTACCATTAAGCTCATAGATAATACGGTCTTTTACTTTTGTTACTATAAAACTTTTTGTAGTTGGTTTATACCCATGTTCTAAACTAATACCAAGATGTATGTCTGATGCTACAACCATTGTCACAACTGAGTCTACACAAACCTTCCCATCCTTAAAAACATAAACTTTTTCAAATTTCATGTCATCTGCTGCACTACCACCAATTATGGGAACATATCTTCCTATAATAGAAGAGATACCTTTAGCAATACTCTCTTCTCTTCCAAATACATTCTTATTTATCAATGGTCCTTGAGTAAGCATAATAACATAGTATGGTTTGATTTTCATTAGCTCTTCTACGCTTTTCCTTTTTGCGGCCAAGTATGAAATATAAGAATCAACCTGTTTGTCTGTCTTTAAGTCTTTCAGGGCCTCTTTAATTGCATCCTTTCCTGCGTCCTCTGGTTTCTTCTCAACATTATCAGAAATACCAACACCAACATGGATATAATTGCTTGACAAACACATTGCAACGCAGCTTCCCTGCGAAAAACCATAATTGCTTATCTCGCCTGCAGTTGTGCAGCCCATCCATTTGCACTTCTTGTTGGCCGCCATAAAGGCCTCATGGGCCCCTTCGACAAGCTTTTTTATTCTTTTATCATTATTGCCATACTTGCCGCCTGAGCAGAAAACAAAGCCAAAATCAGGGGCCTTTCCTGCCTTTTCGATGGCCATCTCTACAGCTTCCTTTCCTGCTTTGTATGGGTCATCATCGCGGCTTATTCCGGTTCCAGCATAAACATTCTTTTTTTCCATTTTTTTCCCTCTTTTTTATTTTATTGAAAACTCGCACAAACTTTTTTTAGACTTTAACTGTTCTGCATTCACGTCTTTGCTGAACAAAAATGAAAACATTCCTGAGAGTGCTGCATTGAGTATCCTTGATTTATTCGCGCTGTCTAAAACAGGGCAATCATGAATCCTTAAAACACAGGTCTTTTTTTTGTTGTCGCTCTTCACAACCTCTATCCTCCCCAGTCCAAGTGTCTCAAAGACATCAACAATGCTCCTGTAAATCCCTTCCTCTCCACTCCCTATTTTTTTTTCA
>JAQTRH010000041.1 GCA_028711925.1 Candidatus Nanoarchaeia archaeon
TCCATATTGGAGAATTGCAAGAGATGTTGCCCCCAAGCTTGGATATCCTAAAACAGCTGCAATACACAATGTGTTTTTGCCTTCACTTACAGGACCAAGGGGAAAGATGTCAACTTCAACAAACATGGAATCAACAATATTCACGACAGATGATGAAAAAACAGTGAGAAAAAAAGTCATGAAATATGCCTTTTCTGGAGGAAAAGACACTGTTGAAGAGCACAGGAAGCACGGCGGAAATCCAGATATAGACTCTTCATACCAGTGGCTCAGGTTTTTTGAGGAAGATGATAAAAAATTAAAAAAAATATACGAAGATTATAAGTCAGGAGGATTACTCTCAGGGGAATTAAAGCAGATACTTGTTGACAAACTTAATAATTTCCTTGCAAAGCACCAAAAAAACAAGGAAAAAGCAAGAGACAAGCTCGATAAATTTTTGCTTAAAGATTAAAAAGAGGTGTTAAAATGAAAAAAACAAAAAAGCCAGTTTTTCAGCCATTGCCAGGAACATTTATGATGATGGGAATCATCGGTTTTACAATTTCCTTGATATACTCTATATCTGGGAAGCTTGACCTAAGCTGGGGAGTGTCATTTATCCTTGTATTCCTGATAATTATATTGGCTTCAATAAAGTCAATGACCCCAACTGGAAAAATTTAGAATTGAAAGCCTTTTCTTTTACTTTTCATTGCAGTTGGAGCTTCTCCACCATGCCATGTTATTCTGGGCCTTACCATCATAGGATAGATTTTTTCATTTGTGTCATCAAATATCAAAGCAGCACCCTTTACTCTTGGCATATCATTTAACTGAGAGTCAAGACCCTTCCTCATATAGCTTTGCATAAGCGCACTTAATGCATCAATATCAATTTTTGCTGTTATCCTGTGGGAGATTACAGCATCAGACTGGGTAATAACATCTGTATGTATCTGGCCGGGCTGCTGAGACGCCAATACTAATGATATTCCGGGTTGCCTACCTTCTCTGAGTATAGTTATCAAGGCATTGCTTGCTGATGTTTTGCCCTCTTTAGGCAGGAATTCATGCGCTTCATCCACCATGAGCCAGACCATTGGCCTTTTTTCTTCTTCAGGAATTTCCTCATCAAACAAGGTTGTTGTATTTTTTATTGATTTATGCTCCTCTGCTCTTCTTGCAACCATCCTTTCCCTGAAAAGCTTTTGGGCAACAAGGCCGATGACCAAAGCACTTATATTTTTGCTTCCTGGCAAGGTTGCATAACAGCTAACATCAAGTACTGTTATCTTACCTGGTATAACAAGGTCATTTAATGCTGTTCCCTTGTCACTAAACAACCCCCATTTATTTGCCGCCTCAAACCTGTTTTGAACAGCATCTTTAATACTATTATCAAACTTCTTGTTATTTTTTATTTCATTTATTATATCATCCATTGAAAAATTATCCTTTTTTTCTCTTAGGTTAGTTATTGTTCTTTCTATCAACACTCCCATAGGAGTGGTTATTGGTACTTCAAATGTCATACACCAATCAACAGGATCAAATTCAGAAGGGAGAATTGAAAAAGCATAATCTGTAGGTATCCCTTTGTCTTTAAACTCCTTGAAATAACCTGTTGGCGTGAATATCTTGACATCAAATCCAGAGGGCTTTATTTCCCATTCATCAAGAAGTTCTTCATCTTTTTTGTTTGCATACTTCATGGTCCAGTATATCCCCATGGTGTCAAGAATTATAACACTGAGGTTTTTTGCTATCTCTTCAGGAAGGGTTGCCATTCCCTCTGCTATAACTCCTAGAGTATAGGATTTTCCGCTGCCTCTTTTTCCGCATACAAAAACAACATGCGACCTTACAACATCAAGGTGTATGGGGTTGTAAAGGGAAGTAGTCTGCCCCATCTTTACAAACTGCTTTCCAAGAAGGATTGTTCCATCAAGCTTGAATTGGATTCTGTCCTTTTCATTTCGTCCAATGATTATTTCATACATAAAAAAACAAAGAAACCTTTAATATAAATATTTGTTGGATTTTATTGTTCAATCACTTTTTATACTTTTTGAGTTCTTCAGAAGCTACTCTGGATAATCTTTTAAAAACATCCTCTTTGCTATCAGGCTTTTTCTTTTTTGTTATTTTTTTAGCTGAGTCTTTTATCTCCTTTTTATCTTGACTTTTAACCGGCTCTTTGATTATTTTTGTTTCCACAACGTCAAGCCTTTTGTTTATCCTATTTTTTATATCACTTTTTGGCTTTGATTGGAAAGTGCCGAATATTTTATCATGGTCTTTAAAGCGTTGTCTGTCTTTTCTTAAATTTTCCATTGATTGTCTTCTTCTGATTTCAATCGAGCTTCCACGAGGCTTTAATGGCATTGGCGGCATGAACAAATGTTTGGATGGCTTTTTCTTTGATTTTTTTGAATGCTTTTGAACAAGGTAAATTATTCCTGCAAACAATAATATTATCCCCGCAATCAGAAGAAGCCACGGTAACCATCTGCATTTTGGCTTGTCATCAGGATCAGATGGATTTGTACCATGAATTTTTATTTCATCATAGTCTGAATAACCATCCCCATCCGTGTCTGGATTTGTTGGGTCAGTGCCATATTTATATTCCTCTAAATTTGTCAGACCATCACCATCTTTGTCTTCATTTGCATCATTAAACTCAGGATTTAGCCCATGCTTTCTTTCCCAATCGTCAGGCATCCCATCCCCATCCTTATCAGAATCGCAAACATCTCCCTTGCCATCATTATCCAAATCTCTTTGGTCTGGGTTATAATGATAAGGGCAGTTATCTTCTTTATCAGGAATCTCGTCACCATCGCTATCTTTTTCTATAGAAGTGCAATAACCATTATCACAATTTCCTGATATGCAGTCACTATCAAATTCGCATTTTTTTCCATCCTGGCAGGAGGGGCATTCTCCGCCGCAGTCAACATCCGTTTCACCGGAATCCAGTTTATTGTTTTGGCAGTAATTAATTCCGATACATACTCCATTAAAACATTCACCTGACTTACAGTCAGAGTCTTCTTTACATGACTTATCTAAACTGCATTTTGGGCATATTAGTCCGCCACAGTCAACATCAGTCTCATCACCATTTTTGATTTTATCATTACATGCTGGCTTCTGACAAATGCCCTCATAACAGAACCTGCTTATGCAATCATCATCAACCAGGCATTTACTTCCATGAGTACATGGGGGGCATTCTCCACCGCAGTCAACATCCGTCTCATTTTGCCCTAATACCTCATCCATGCAATCAGCAGGAGTTTTTGAAATGTTTACAGTTATGCCATCACTAATTCCTTCTTCACTTTCAAGACCAACCATATCATATGCTTTTACTGTGAAAAAATATTTTTCACCATCACTTAAATTAAGATCATCTCCATCATTATCTTCATTAATAGTTATCCATTCATCATTATCTCTGCTTTTTGTCCAGTTAATTATTAAATTTTTAGATGAATCCTCAAGCTTGTAATAGACATAGTCTATCCCTGAATTATATCCTGAACTGGATAAATTATCCTCTGAATTCCATTTTACACGAAGTCTATCTGTCCTGTATGTAAACTCAGACTCATTAAGAGTGCTTGAGTCATCCACCTCTGGTTTTGATGGAGGGGTTTTATCAACATGGAATGTTACTGTTTCAATTCCTGATTCATAACCTCCAATTATGCTATAACATTTAATATAGTAAATGTACTTGCCTTCTTTTTGAAAGATTATAACCTGGTTGTGTGTTTTTCCACGAGTAATGCTGAAATCATTAGCATTACCAATTTCTTCTAACTTTGTTGTATATGTACAGACTGAATCTTTGTTTGTAGTTACATTAAGCAGTACATCAAGCTCTTTTGTATACCTTTGTAATGGCTCTGCATTAATTGTAACATCAGCATTAAGGTTAACACTAACAACAAGGGGTCCAGCTGGTTCTGAAAATAATCCGGCCTTGTTTTTGCAGAGAGCATAGAATGGATAATCCTTTGTTTCATCTGAAAAGAACTTTGAAAATTGATTAATTTTTTTGAAAGATGAATCCTCAAGAATTAAAAAGTTTGAATTCAAAAGTGATTTAAACGTTTCATAGTCTTCTGATTTGTTGTAAACTTCACATATTGATTCATCATCTGTTCTAACAATAAGATTTTTTTCGAGAGGCCTTTCATATATCTGTGATCCACCATAGGCATAAAATTCAAGTATTGAAGGAGCGGTTTCATCAATTGACAAACTGAACTTTCCTACTTGGTTTTCATCCGGATGTAAAGCTCCGTATTTGCACCTCACATAAAGAGTATAAGACCTGAAAGCGCTTATTTGATAATCATTAACTTTGTGTTCTGTTCCTCCTGTTGAATCAAAATTACTCATTTCTTCATACTTTGGAACAATCATTTCATCTAAGACAACAGAGAACTTGCATTCTGCATTATATTCAGTTTCAACTACAATATCAAAAGGGTTTTCTTTTGAAACTCCATGCAATGGGCTGACTAAAGAAATTTTGTTGAGGTCATAAGGGATACAGCATTTAGCATATTGCTCACAGCTATATTCTTTTTCTAGTTCATTTTGGCTGCATCCATCTATATCTAATCTACATATCCCTCCCTTTAATTCACACTCAGTTGGCGGGCAATCTTGAGCACAGTTTTTTGAATCTTCATAAGGTTTATCACAATTACCATCCCCGCAGTAAGAACCATATCTCTCTATTTCTACACAACTTTCACTGCAATATACACAGCTGCCATCGTATGAAGGATTACATAATACACCATTGTTATTGCCATCATCACATTCTTCACCAGTATTGATAGTTCCATCACCACATTCACCCGGCTCTAGTGGACAGTCCCTGAGACAGTTTATTGAATTCTCATCGCCTTCACATATTCCATCACCGCATTCAGTTGTTTCTGTTAGACAATCTTCAGGACAATTGATTAAATTCTCGTCAGAATCGCATATCCCGTTGCCACACTCAGGGGGGTTTGCTGAACAGTCTTGAGGACAACTGGCTGGAGTCTCCTCAGAATCACAAGTATTATCACCACAGTAAGAACCATATCTCTCTATTTCTACACAACTTTCACTGCAATATACACAGCTGCCATCGTATGAAGGATTACATAATACACCATTGTTATTGCCATCATCACATTCTTCACCAGTATTGATAGTTCCATCACCACAATATGGTTCAACTGATCCATCACCATACCATATATTCAAGTACACCTTATCAAACCTTTTCAGGTTTATTTCATCCTCATTTTCTGCTTTGAGCAAAATACCTCTTTTATTTTCTATTAAGTAATTTATTATAGAAGTTATGTCAAATGAGTATTCATTTTTTACGTATTCAGGATCAACAATTGAATCATAAGGTGATATTTCAAATAAATACTCATAGTTTTCATCAATATCATTTGAATCAACAACATTTTTATCATATCCCGGCTTGTTGTTCCATGTTACTGTGTAAAAACTCCAGCTTTGATTTACCTTGTGAAGATTTACCTTTTGGTTTCCAAAATCATCACCTTCTTCTGGTGGCAGGTTATTTATTACAAGTTCTGCTTTTTTTATTTCAACATTTTCAATACTTCTTAAGTCAAAGTTTATCAATGACCTAACTTTTGTTCCTACTGGTAAAACCCCAGTATAAAAATCAATATTTAATCTGTAATTATCATCAGGGAATTTTTCATTAATTATGATATATTCTCCTTGGATTGTTAGATCTGCAGTAGAAGTATCAGCAACTACAGCTGCAAAGATGATAATATTAATTAAGAAAAAATGAATTAATAATGTTAAAAATATTTTTTTTATTTTGTGGTCCATACATCAACCTCTTTTATTGCTATTTAATTATGAATGAAATATTTATCTTAGCTTCTAATTTATCTGTTTCTTATTTCAATACCTTTTACTAATTTGTTATAATAGTTTACTATTACTCAATATTAATATACATATATAAAACTTTCTTTTAAATACGATTTTTTACTTTGAGATATATAAACATTAAAAAAGGTTTAAATATGACTTAATATTCTATTATAGCTAAAATGGCAAACAAAAAGGATTTTGAAAATATGAGGAAAGAGCTTGAAGCTTTTGAGAAGCATCGTGAGATTGTTATCAGTAAATCAAGGGAAGTGATACAGCTTTCAAAAAAAATCATTTATGCAGTCCACAGGTTAGATATAAATTTAGCAGATAAGTTCCTGAAAGATATTAAACTAAGGTTGAATGAACTTAATAAGGAAGCATACAAAAGCCCGGAGCTTATCTACAATGGGCAATACAAGGTTGCAGTACAGGAGTTTGTTGAAGCGGCATGCTATCTTGAATTTGTTAAAACTAAAGAAATTCCTTCTGCAAAACAGCTTAAGGTTAACACAGAAAGCTATATAGCAGGAATATGCGACTTAACAGGGGAACTTGTCAGAAAGGCAATAAACTCTGCGATAAACAATGATTATGATGAGGCTTTATTGATAAAAAACTTTGTAAACGATTTATACAATGAATTAATGCTTTTTGACTTCAGAAACGAATTAAGAAGAAAGTTTGATTCAATAAAATACGATTTAAAGAAACTGGATGATGTTGCGCTTGGAATAAAATTGAAAAAATGATAGACAAAACCAAGATAAAAAAACAGATTGAGAAGGTAATGCATGACTTCATTAAGGAGCTTAACAAGGCAGAGGGCGTTAAGCAGGATTTTGGCTCTGAAAGAGATAAGTCAACCAGGGATGTTATAAAAAAAGATCAAGACAAGGATTTCAGAAAACTGATGTTTGAAAACGCCCCTAAAAAAAATCAAGATTTTATTTTAATGGAAAAGAAGCACTGGTAGTTCTTATGATAAAAGAAAAGCTTGAAAAATTAAAAAAACAAGAGATTACTGCAAAACAAAACATAGAGTCATTTCTAAAAACAATAAAAGAAAAAGATAAAACAATTAATGCCTTCCTTTATGTTAACAAAAACGCATTAAAGCAGGCTGAGATTGTTGATGAAAAAATAAAAAAAAGAAAGGCAGGAAAGCTTGCCGGGCTTGCAATTGCAGTCAAATCAAATATAAATGTTAAGGGAATGCCTGCAAGCTGCGCATCAAAAACACTTGAGAATTATAATGCAACATTTGATGCAGACGTAATAAAAAAGATAAAACAGGAAGATGGGATAATAATCGGCATGACAAATATGGATGAGTTTGCCTGCGGAATGTCAGGAACAAGCTCTGCATTCGGGAAAACAATAAATCCTAAGTGCCATGAAAGAATTCCAGGAGGATCTTCATCTGGTTCTGGAGCAGCTGTTGCAGCTGATATGTGCGATATTGCGCTTGGCTCTGATACCGGCGGCTCTATAAGAAGCCCTGCATCTAACTGTGGTGTAATTGGCGTAAAGCCTTCGTATGGAAGGGTTTCAAGATACGGCTTGATTGATTTGGCAATGAGCTTTGACCAAATTGGACCGTTATGTAATGATATTTACGGCTGTGCATTAATGATGGAGGTTATTTCAGGTAAAAGCGATTATGATGCTATAATCTTTGACAAATCAGTTGAAAAGTACACTAAGTTCAATAAAATTGAAAAAATAAAGATAGGGATAAGCCCTGAATTCAAAGAGATGTGCGATGACAAGCGCATATATGAAATTTTTGAAAAGCTTACGAAAAAATTTGCAGATAAAACAAAATCCAGAATAATAGAAAAAAATCTTAAACATGTCAAGCTTGCTGTTCAGGCATACTATCCTATAGTTTATGTTGAGTTTTTTTCAGGCACAAGAAAGTTTGACGGAAGAAAGTATGGAAAGAAAATAGAGGAAAGCTGCGGAGAAGAGGTTTTGAAGAGGATAATCTGCGGAAAAGAGATGTCAAAAGCAGAGCATGAGGGGGCATATTATAGGAAGGCATTAAGGGTTAAGGATTTGATAAGGCAGGATTTTGAAAATGCATTCAGGGAAGTTGATGTTTTAATAACTCCAGTTGTTCCGGCTATTCCTCCAAAGATTGGAGAAGAGATAACTCCTGAAATAATGTACTTTTTTGATGCATTGACAGTTCCTGCAAACCTTGCAGGGATATGCTCTGGAGTTGTTAATGGAGGAATAATTGACAATGTTCCTGTTGGGGTTCAGATATCTGCTCCTTTATTCAAGGAAAAGCTCTTGCTTGATATTATGAATTCTTGGCAAGATTTAAATACATAAAAGCATTCCTTATTCCGGGTGGTTGAGATGGATTTAATCGGCAAGTCAGTTGTTATGGTAATTGCTCCTGAAAACTTCAGGGATGAAGAGTTTCTTTTTACAAAAGAGGTTCTTGAAAATCATGATGTTGATGTTACTGTTGCATCTAAAGGTGTTTCAAAGGCAAAAGGTTCTCTTGGGGCAACTGTTGATATTGATAAGGAAATAACAGATATAAAAATTGATGATTATGATGCATTAGTTTTTGTTGGTGGTTCAGGAACGAATGTTTATTTTAATGATGAAACAGCTTTGGGTATAGCAAGGGACTTTTATGAATCAGGAAAAATAACA
>JAQTRH010000042.1 GCA_028711925.1 Candidatus Nanoarchaeia archaeon
GGAGATGAACAAGGCTTTTCTCTCCCTCAGGTCAAAAAGAATAGAAATAAGCGAAAAAGACTTTTCAAAGGCAATGCGCTGGAAGCTTGATGAGACAGTTGAAGCCTTAAAGGCAATATTCAACAATCCTGAAAAGTACAAAACTATCTTTTACGTTCTTTTAAGTACTGACAACAGGTTTTTTTTAAGATAATTCTTTTATTTCCTGAAAAGAATTATCATCTATTATTCTATAGAAATTTAATCCGCCCAGAAATCCTGCCTTGAAGTCATCAGGATTTTCAATTTCGTTCCTGCTCATCATGTTTGCGATAAGTAAATCTTTCTCTTTGATGCTGAAAAAAAGCAGTTCGTTTTTGAATTTTCTGAATGAATTTATTTTCATATAATAAAACCCTTTTCTTGGATAAGGTATTGTTTTAAATCCAAGGGATTTTTTAAAAAGATAAAGTCCTGTAGAAAGATGATTTCCATATATATTTATATCCATTCCCCTTAAAATAAGTTTAATTCCTTTTTTTATAGCATGGTTGATTAGATAATAGTTTAAAAGCTCATTTATCCCCAATATTGTAAAAGCTTTCTTTGTTGATGAAAAGCCGATAGACCATCTTTCCTTAAAATAATCATTTTCGGGCATTTTCTTAAATACTATTCCGCCGATTATCTTGCCTTCCTTTAATGCAAAGATCCCCCCTTTTCTTTCATTATTGGTGTCAAACCATGATTCATCAACATGAAACTCTTTTTTTTCTTTTAAGTTGATATTTTCCCTGTAAACATCAATCCACTCAAAGAAATGCTGTTTTTCTAAGGGAAACTCAAAGCAGAAATCAATATTATCATCTTTTGCTTTTTTCAAGGATTTTTTTATTTTTTTTCTTTTGTTTTTTGAAAGTGAATTAAGGTAATCACCTTCTGTTTTAGGAACATCAAACTTATAGGTTACTTTGTAAGGAATGTAAAAGAAATTTTCTGCATCATTTGGCTTTTCCTTGATGTATATTATATCTGTATCTTTAAGGTTTTCCTTGTTAAGCTCGCTGTCTTTATCGCAGAACAGCAGGTTAAGCCCAACAGATGTTTCTTTGTGAATCATGGGAAAAATTGCAGATACTGCCACTATATAAAGCTTGTTAATGGATAAATTTAAAAATAAGCTGTCTTTACTTTTTTTATGGACGAATTAGAAGACAAGATTATTCTTGGACTTGATGAGTACATAACAATAATAGACAAGAGCGGAAATGAAAAGAGGTTTCTTGCAAGAATAGACTCAGGAGCTGAATCAAGTTCAATTGATGAATCAATATATGAAGAGCTTTTTTTGGGGCCTGTTTTAGGAACAAAGCTGATAAAGTCTGCATCAGGAAAAAAAAGGAGAAAGGTTCTAAGAATAAAAATAAAGCTTAAAGATAAAGAGTTCAGGGAAAAATTCACAATAGCAGACAGAAGCGAGTTAACTTATAAGGTTCTTATCGGCCATGATATTCTAACCAAGGGTTTTATGATAGACCCTTCAATAGAAAGAATAAGAGAAAGAGTATAAAAAAATAATTATATTTTGTTGAATAATTTTTTTAGTATATCCAATGTGTAAAGTGTTATTGCATATGCCTGCTGTCTTGTTGGAAAAAATACATCTTTCTTTTTGTGTACAGATGATATCCTTACCTTATTTATTAGATGAATCTGGTCTTTTAAGGCAGGGTCAAAATCTATCTTGTCATTAAGCTTTCCTATAAGGTTACCCAGTCCGATTCCTGGACTTGTTTCAAGAATATCATTTCCTGTAACTTCATAATACTTGCGATGCAATGCTGTTTCAAGTATCCTTCCGCAGAGTATTGTTGCAGAGCGATAGCATCCTGCATCAAAGCATCTTTTCAGCTCGCGCACATCTGCCTTTACTTCTGATTCTATGCTTGATGGCAGTGAAGGAACATTAAATTCAATATTTTCCTGATTTTGCATTCCTGATTTTAAAACAAGGATTTTTTCTTCTACCCTTTCAATACATGACAATGAATCCTCAAAATTCAACATATTGTATTTTTGTTCTGCTTCTGTTGAAAGTTCTAGAATCTCTATTATTGTTTTTTCATTTGATTTATTCAAATTATGTATTCTGCACAAAGACCATGCAGAATTATTAAACTGTTTTACCGAGTTTAGAAGAGAGTTTTTAAGGTAGTTTGTTTTGTTCTGACTGAAGTCAAATATTTTTCCTTGAGTTTTCTTTTTAGAGGCAATATTCTTGGATATTGCGCTTTCAAGGTTAGCTTTAAGTTCTTTGATGCTTTTTTTGAAATCAAGAAGAGGGTCCTGCATAATAAAACAAGAATAACCTCAACTTAATAAAATTTTTGAAAAGCTTTCAGAAACGTTTAAATAATAAGATTCTTTACTGAAAACAATAAAAGGAGGTTTTAAATGAAAATCACTGTTGATACAAAAGAGGATTCTGTTGAAGAGCTTAAAAAGCTTATCAGGATGCTTTCAAGCATTGTTGGAGAGAATTATGAAATAAAGCAGAAGAGCGAGGAGATTCCCGAGGTTACTGAAGGAACTTTCAACATGTTCAACGATTCAAAAACAGAAGAAAGCAAAGAACAAGAAAAAGAGCAGGAAGAGTTTGATATAAATAATATAGAGACATATTAAAATGGAAAAATACAAGTTTATTGAGGATTTGACATCCGATGTGCTTTTTGAGGCATATGGAAAAGATTTAAAACAACTTTTTGAAAACTCTGCAGCTGCATTATCAAGTGTTGTATGTGATATTGAAAAAGTTGAAAAACAAAAATCATTCAGTGTTGAGCTTCATAGTGAGTCTGTTGAAGACCTTATGATAAACTGGCTTCAGGAAATAATTGCTCTTGTTGATATAGAAGAGATTTTTTTGTCGGGTTTTGAAATAAGTGAGATTGATGAAAAACATTTAAAGGCAAACCTTTACGGAGAACCAATAAGCCCTGAAAAAGCAGGGGTTGTCGTAAAGGGAGTTACTTATTATAAGCTAAAAGTTGAAAAGACGAAAGATAGTTTGAAAGCAACTGTAAGTTTGGATATATGAGGAAAAATGAAAGAAAAAATTCAAAAAATAAATGATTATGAATGGCTTTTGCCTAAAGGTGCAAGAGAAAAAATGAATGTAGATGCAAAAATATTTGCAAATAAAAATATTCTTGATGATATTGAGGATGATGCTGTCCAGCAGCTGACTAATGTTGCTTGCTTACCAGGAGTTGTTGAACCAGTTATAGGTCTGCCAGATATGCACTTTGGATATGGATTGCCTATGGGTGCTGTAAGCGCATTTGATTCTGAAAATGGCATTATCTCTGCAGGGCTTTGTGGTTTTGACATAAATTGCGGAATTAATTCAATAAGGACAAACTTAAATTATGATGAAGTAAAGGAAAAATTAAATGAGCTTATCCCTGCTTTATTTAATGCTGTTCCATGCGGTGTTGGCTCAAAGGGAAAATTAAGATTAAATTATGATGAGCTTAATGAGGTTATGACTCATGGACTAAACTGGGCTGTTGAAAATGGTTATGGAACAAAAAAAGATATTGAAAATACAGAAGAAAAGGGATGCATGCCTGATGCAGACACTTCAAAAGTTTCTGAACTGGCAAAAAAACGTGGATTGCCTCAATTAGGAACACTTGGAGCAGGAAATCATTTTCTTGAGATACAGAAAGTGAGTGATATTTATGATAAGGAATTTGCAAAAAAACACGGAATAGTTGATAAAGACCAGGTTATGATAATGCTTCATTGCGGAAGCCGTGGTTTAGGCCACCAGATTGCATCTGATTATCTAAAAATACATGAAAAAGCAGTAAGAAAATATAATATATGGATTCCAGACAGGCAGCTTGCATGCGCTCCTGTTAATTCTCCAGAAGGCCAGGATTATTATTCTGCAATGAAATGCGCTGTGAACTATTCTTTTACGAATAGGCTTGTTATGACTCAGTGGATAAGGGAAACATTTGAAAAGATTTTCAAAAAATCATGGGAAGATATGGATATGCACACTGTTTATGCAATCTGCCACAACATTGTAAAGCTCGAGGAAATAAAGGGAAAAAAGTATTATGTCCATAGAAAAGGAGCAACAAGGGCCTTTCCTAATTTGCCTGTTATTGTTGCAGGAACAATGGGAACTGCATCATACATATGCAAGGGAACAGAAACTGCATTAGATAAAACATTTGGAAGTTCATGCCATGGCTCTGGAAGAGCAATGAGCAGGAATGCTGCACTGAAAAAATTCAGGGGGGAGCAAGTAAATGAGGAACTAAAAGTTAAGGGTATAGTAGGCAAAGCCAGTAACTGGAAGTCTTTTGCAGAAGAGGCCCCTGAATGCTATAAGGATGTTGAGCAGGTTGTTGATTCTGTTGATAAAGCAGGAATCTCTCCTAAGGTTGTAAGAATTCAGCCAATGGGAGTTCTCAAAGGTTAAATTTCAATTATCTTGCCTTTTCTTCCAACATTTATTACCTTTGTTTTTCCTATTTTTTCCTCAATGCCCTCTGCCTCATGAACATGAGAACAGAGCAAGATATCGGGCTTGAATGTGTCTATTGCCTTTCTTAACCCTTTTGAGCCTGGAAAAAAATTAGTGAATTTTTCCATCTTCGTTCCAGAAGGATGCACATGACTAATCATTATTTTCTTGTCTAAATATTTAATTTTATCAAAACCTTTCTTAAGAAGGTCAAATATTTCTTTCTCACTTAATTGGAATAATCCAATATTTGCTCCGCCGCAGCCAAACAATCCAACATCTTTATATTTAACAGAATATCCATGCAGATTCTTCGCTCCATAAAGCTCTGCAAGAAAATCAGCGGTTGCAACAGTCTCATGGTTGCCCGGAATTAAGATTACTTTTTTCTTTCTTTTTACAAATGGGCCTATAAGGTTAGATGTGCTCTGCTCTCCATAAGTTATATCACCGCATAAAACAACCAGGTCAACTTTTTCTTTATATGCCTGTTCAGCAAGCTTTTCAGCCAACCCTGTATCGCCGTGAATATCGCCGGAGGCAAGAATCTTAAGCTTTTTTATTTTTTCGCTCATCTTTTTATTATCTTTGTCTTTTCTTTTGTTAAATCAACTATCTTTGAGGGTCTTCCCTTTTTGGGGCCTTCATAAACTATAAAGTCAATCTTTCCTTTTATAGCAGGGTCAAGGTCATCTATATTGGTCATAAAATCCTCTCCAGAGATGTTTGCGCTTGTGGTAACAAAGGGAACATTTGCCTGCTGGACAAGGTATGCAAACCAATGTTTCGGGATTCTCACGCCTAAAGTGTCCCATCCATTATTAACTGATTTGGATACTGCTTTTTTATTTTTTAGCTTAAGAATAAGAGTGTATCTTCCAGGAAGCCTATTTATCCATTTTTCAATCTCTTCATCAACAACGCAGTTGTCATATATCCACTGTTTTGAAGGGGCCATGACAGAAAAAGGCATTGTATCTCTTTTTTTGATTTTTCTTATTTTGTTGACTGCCTTTGTGTTTGTTGCATTGCAGCCAAGGCCATATATAGTATCTGTGGGATGCACTACTATAGAGCCGCCCTTTATTTTCTGAATTACTTCATTCTTTCTTAAAAGCACTTCTTCTTTTATGTATACTCTCATAGTTACCATAAAATCAGCTTTGTTTAAATATTTTATTGAAATTTAAAAGAAAAACCCCTCCTTTTGGAGGGGCAGAGGTGTATATGGATTAGATATTTTTTATGCTTTGCTTGTGAACGCCCTGCTGCCAGTAAAAGTACTCTAAAAAGTCTACTCTTGATTTGTATTCATTCCATTCCATAAAATTTTTATTGAATATTCTCTTAAGTATATTGAATTTAACCACCTCCTGCTTTCAGATATCCCAACATGAATCCTTCTTCATAGTCTGAGATCTGGTCATTGTTCAATGATTCATCTATCCCAATTGCTGTGTAAAATTCATCCTCCATCTAAATCACCCTTGAAAATCTATGCATGTGTTTTTCTGGATTTAGAGTTATATTCTTTATCTGCTGAAAAAAAAGGTTTTGTATTGTATTTTTGTTTAGGTCTATCGTTTTAATCACCTCAGCTATTAAGAAACAGGTTTTGTTTAAATACTTCATTTGAACATATGTCCAGTGTCCAATGCAGGGGTTAAATTAATATATAAGAAAATTATATATGAAAACATGAAAAAGAGAGTTAGAATAACAATAAAGGGCCGAGTCCATGGAGTTGGGTTTAGGTATAGCACTTTAATGCAGGCAAGGAAGCTTGGCCTCACGGGATTTGCAAGAAACCTTTCAAACGGAGATGTTGAAGTGGTTGCAGAAGGCGAAGATGAAAACTTACAGAAACTGGTTGATTTTTGCAGGGAGGGGCCATCTATGGCTAATGTAACTAGTTTAGATTATGATTACAGTAATTATAAAAAAGAATTCAATAATTTCAGAACTCGGTGAGCTTTTTTGTGATGTCTTTTGTGTTTATTATGGTTGTTTTGCCTTCTTTTCCGCCGGCTATTTTTTCTGTTGAAATAAAGCCCTCTTTTTCCAATGCTGCTATTTTTCTTTGAAATGTTTTGTAAACTGCTTCTCCTCCCTTCTCCTTATATATCCTGTATAAGTCCCCAATCTTTTTTCCATTGTTGTTTTTTATTGTTTCGATAATAAATTTCTTATCATCATCAAGCTCTTCCTGTTTTTTTGAGCTGAATTCAGGCAATTTTTCAATTGCTTTCTTTACATCTTCCAAATTTATTTTTCTTGAAGCCCTGTCTTCTGCATTATTTCCTGCTTCCCTTAATATAAACAATCCTGACCTTATATCCTGCAGTTGAAATGTTTTTTCAGCCGCAATTTCAATTGCTTCTTCTGGCCATACATTTTCCTGAAAAGCATACTTTATCCTTTCCCTTATTATTCCGTCTGTTTCATTTCCGTTGTAAGGCCTGAATTCAAGCGCCTCAGGCATCAACCTTGACTTTATCCTGTCTTCAAGTGTTGAAATCCATGATTTTTCATTTGTTATCAGAAAAACTGATTTGCGGTATATTTCCTCAAGTATTGAGTAAAGAAAATCAAAATCCTCTAATTTGTCTGCCTCGTCAAAAACAAAAACAGCAGACATCTTGTTTATCATTGACTTGACAACCTTGAAAAGCTCATCTGTTTTTTTGTTATGCGTTAACCTGTAACCAAGCTGTTCGCATATGCCAATAAGAATCTTGTAAGTTGTGTTTTTCTGCCAGCAGTTTATGTATATTGGTATTATGTCATCTGAATCTTCTTGAAGATCTTCCAAAACTTTTCTGCATGCAAGTGTTTTTCCTATTCCCGGCTGTCCGTAAATGAAAAGATTTCTTCCGTTTCTTTTCTGTATTATGGGCTTTATGCATGAGGCCATCTGCTCCTGCTCGCCCTCGCGGTATTTCATAAGCTTAGGCATATAGGCATAGTCAAGGGCCTCTGAAACCTTGAAAACGCTTTCATCTGACTTAAGCATATCCTTAAATATTCCCATAAATAAAAATAAAAGAAATAGCTTTATATAATTTTTGATTGGTTTTATTTTTCAGGCTCTATTTTTTTAAGGCCGTTTATATAAGGCACAAGAACTTCTGGAATTGTAAGAGAGCCGTCTTCATTCTGATAGTTTTCAAGTATTGCCCTCAATGCCCTTGAAATAGCAATAGCTGTGTTATTCAGGGTGTGTGGATAAAACCTCTCCCCATTTTTTTCCATCCTTATGTTTAATCTTGTTGCCTGGTATGCTGTACAATTAGAGTTAGAGCCAACCTCAAAATATTTGTTTTCTCTTGGAGACCATGCCTCTAAATCATATTTCTTTGCTGCGATGCTTCCAATATCGCCTGTGCAGACATTAACAACTCTGTATGGAATCTTTAACCCTTTGTACAAATCCTCTGAGTTTTTTTGTATTTCCTCATGGAATTTCCAGCTGTCTTTTGGATCACAAAATATGAACTGCTCTATCTTATTGAACTGATGCACTCTGAATGTTCCCCTTGTGTCAATACCATGAGAGCCAATCTCTTTTCTGAAGCATGCTGACAAACCGCAGAATTTAATTGGAAGCTCTGATTCTTTTAATACTTCATTCATGAACATTGCACCCATAGGATGCTCTGATGTTGCAATAAGGTAAAGGTCTTCTTTATCAATCTTGTACATAACATTTTCAAATGACCCGAGGTCCGTTACTCCTTCATAAGATTCCCTATTCATAAGAAATGGGGGCTCAACAAGGGTATACCCTCTATTGACCAATAAGTCAATTGCATAATGCTGCAATGCCAAGTCCAGCAATGCTATTTTTCCTTTAAGATAATAAAATCCTGTGCCCGCTATCTTCACTGCCCTGTCAAAATCTCCGCCGTTTAAATGCTCAATCATCTCTCCATGAGATTTAAGGTTAAATTTGAACTGCTTTTTTTCTCCAACCTCCCTGACAACAAC
>JAQTRH010000043.1 GCA_028711925.1 Candidatus Nanoarchaeia archaeon
TTAAGTAAGTTAATACTTCTGAAGAATAGGTTTCATTTCCAATATTATCAGTATTCATCAGGTAGTCTGTTTTTTGGCTATCGAATTCAGAACTTGCAGAATAAAAATCTTTTAAGATAGGGTTCAAACCGGAAAGATTAAGGAAAATTGAACCAATTATTAGAATAAAAATAATAGAAAGAAGAGCAGGAATTATTATTTTTTTATTATTCCACAAAAGATTGAAACTATAACTGAAAATATCTTTTATATTAACCATTAATTTTAATATTTTAAATATTATTATTTAAACTTATCGAAAATTTTCTTATTCATATCTTAGGGCATACTCATCAACATTCATAGCTTTTTGGTATTATTCATACCTCAAAGCATCAACCGGCTTCAGTCTTGATGCCGCTTTTGCAGGAAAATAGCCGGATGCAGCTCCTACCGCAAATGAGAAAAAAAGGCATCCAACTGTAAGCCACCATGGAAAAGATGGCTTGAGAAATGAATATCCAGATGCTGCAATAATAGTTTCTCCAAGTTTTGCCAATGCAAATCCAATAATTATTCCGATGCCTCCTCCAATTAACCCCAACATTCCTGACTCAAAAAAGAATATGAAAAGTATTGTGCTGTTTTTTGCGCCAATGGCCTTCATAATTCCAATCTCTTTTGTTCTTTCAAGTACAGCAGTATACATTGTATTCATTATATTCACAGCAGCAACCAACACAGATATTCCTGCAATTATCACCAATATAGAATTAAGAATTAAAAGCACAGTTCCCATTGTTTCCATGAGGTCATCAAAAGACTGGACATAAAAGTCTTCCTGCCCTTCCTCTTGTCCTTTATGCCTTCTCAATTTTTCCTGAAGTTTTTCTGCAAGTTCACTTGGGTCCTCATTTTTTTCTGCCTTTACAAAAATATAGCCATACTCACCCTCCATATCAAACAAATCTCCTACAACCTCATTTGTTAGGTAAACATTTGAATCATCCTGCGGAGTTCCGACCTCTTCATAAAATCCTATAACCTCAAAATGTTCATCCTGAATATAAATTTTATCTCCAATTTTTAGTGTTTTAGAAAATATTTTATCAGGAATCATATAGTTATACCCCAAGACAGCCTTTTTTGAATCTCCTTCTTTAAGGTTTCTTCCTTTTATTATTCCATAGCCTGCAAACGCCTCTTCAACAAGCCTTTGTTCAGATGAATCAGTGGGCATACCTGCAATAAAAACCCATTTGCCAAGCTTGTCTTTATCAATTTTAACTTCAGTTTGCTTCATCATCATCGCAGTGGCTTCTGCAACTCCTCTTTGCTTTTTTATGAAATCAAGGTCATCCTGGGTTAAGTAGATATTTCCTGAAAATGCCATATCTATTGGCATAACCATAATCTTGTCAGCACCCATATCTTCGCTCATCTGGTTCATATAATTAACAAGACCCTGTCCAAAACTCATTAAAATAAAAATAGCCATTATTCCTATAAGTATCGATAGGATAGTAAGAAAGCTTCTGGTGAATCTTTGCCTTAAATTAGTTATAACATATTTTATTAAATCTTCTATCATCTTATTCCCTTTTATTTTGCATCTCGCAGGGCGTCAACAGGATTTAGCTTTGATGCCCTTATGGCAGGTATTACCCCAAATATTGTACCGAGTAAAAATGAGCCGAATATTGAGCCAAGGATAAGCCATATACTTATCTCTGCCCTTATTAACTCACTTCCAAGCAAGAGCCTTCCGACAGATGCAAGGCCTGTGGCCATCGCTATTCCAAATACAGCACCCATTATTCCTCCTACACTTCCTATAAGGCCAGATTCAATAAAAAAAAGAGTAAATATCGTGCTGTTTTTAGCGCCAATTGACTTCATTATTCCTATGTCTTTTGTACGCTCAAGAACAGATGTAAACATTGTGTTCATTATCCCAATGCCGCCAACAAGAATTGATATTGCTGCAATAATATAAACAAAAAGCTGTACAGCAAATAACGCCGAGTTAATCTGGTCAATGGTTGCCTGGGGTGTCTGAACTGTGAAATCCTCCTCACCTTTTTTCACATCCCTTTCTTTTCTCAATAATTTTTCTATATCCTCATCAACTATTTTTATATCTGCATTTGGGTGAACCTGTATCATAATTATATTATATTCTTCATTAGAAATGTCCAGTACTTCTCTTAAATCATCCTCTTCCATAAAAATAAGTGCATCCACAGTAAAGCTTCCTGTTTTTTCAAGCAGTCCAACAACTTCAAATTCTTCGCCTTCTATCATTATCTTTGAACCAGTATCTATCTTTTTTTCAAATCCTGAAAAGGCCATACTCTCTCCCGCAATACTATCACCAAGAACTACTTTTCTTTTATCTCCATCTCTTAAAAGCCTGCCTTTTTTGGCTTCAAGATCAAATGAAGATTCCATTATTTCTCTTCCGTCACCCCCTGGCATGCTTGCAACATTACCAAATATACCTTCATCTTTATACTCAACTTTGGCACTTCCTATTAACCTTCCAGCAGCAACTTTAACTCCTTTTACATTTTCAATTTTTTCAAGATTATCTTTTGTCAGTGGTTTTGCAACTCCTGTGCCAGGGGGACCTAATCCTCCGGAAGCAGTTACTGTAAGCTTGTCTGTTCCAATATCACCAAACTGCGAGCTTATCGCTACCTTAAGTCCCTGGCCTATGCTGATAAGAGAAACAACGGCTGTTATGCCTATAATTATCCCAATCATGGTAAGCCATGACCTAAGCTTTCGGTTTCTTATACCGTTAAAAGCAAATTTTGCATAATCTATTAACATTGTAAAAAAATAAATTTAAAATTAGTTTTTGTGGCCTTTTTCCCTTTTCTTCCACCATCTGTACACAAAGTATATACTCACTCCAACTACAATAATTATTAAAATTATCATAAACCCACTTAACCCATTGTATCCGTTAATACCATATTTTTTTGCTTCATCTTTTGTGTACGAGTCAATATAAACTGTTTCCTCTTTTTCATAAAGATTATTGTTTGGGTCAAGGTATTTGTAGTTTAACACCAATGGAACCTTTGAATCAACTACATCTTTTATGTAAATCTTGAATTCTGCTGTTTCATAATCATCTGAATCAACATTTCCAAGGTAGACTTTTGAAGGTGATATGACTTTTATATAATCGCTTTCCTTTAACTCAACATCAAGAAGTTTTACATCTGTTGTTCCCTTATTTATGAAAGAAAAGTAAACCATGCCTGCTTGGCCTTTCATGAATACATCGCTTGAGTCAAGCAATGGCTCAAGCAATGGCTCATCACCCACAATAACACTTATAATTTCTGTTTTTGAATAGTTTGTTCCGAGCTCATCAGAATATTGTACTGTTATTGGAATCTTGTAAATATCAGCACTTGCGTCAGGATCTGGTATAAGAGTGAAATCAACTGTTTCTGTTTTCCCAGATTCAATATTTTTTATAACCTGTTTGTTTGTAGTTCCTGAGGGTGAGAATGGAAGCTCCTCATATGTTACAGAGGTTGTTGATTGAAGCATTGTTATTAAATTTAACTCAATCTGAATATCTTTCAGGAGAGAGTCTGCCATATTTTCCAGATGTATACTTAATACTGCTTTCTCCCCAGGAGGCATTGGATCAGGAATATATGTCACTCTTTTGATATTTAGTATAGCATCATGTGTCCTTATATTCACATAAAAATTGCCTGGTTTTTGCCATGCAGCTCCTTTATTTAAACTATACCTTACCGATATCTCATTTTCACCTTCAACAGCATCTTCATCAACCTTTAAGCGATATTTTAATATGATTCCTTCGTCACCTATCTGCCTGCCCCATACACTTCCTATATTCTGTTTTGCGGTTTCTCCTGGGTCAAGGAAAAAAGGATATTTTGGGAGGATTTCAAATATAACATCCTCTGCATTTGAGGATCCTATATTCTCAATCCTGAAATTTACATCTACATAATTTCCTGGTTCTGCAGGGTCAGGATTCTGGTTTACCATTGTTACCTGTATATCAGCTGAACTTGATATTACTGCAAAACTGCTTTTTGTTAAGACCAAAAAAAATATACATAAAACCCCAATTAATAATTCTTTTTTCATTTTTACCTCCATTATCAACTTTCTTTTATTATTATTCCATCCCTTAAATGTGCAATTTTATCTGCATACTTTGCAAGACTTTCATCATGGGTGACCATAATAATGGTTTTTCCATCTTCTTTGTTAAGTTTCCTTAAAAAATCCATTATCATCTTTCCTGTTTTTGAGTCAAGGTTTCCTGTTGGCTCGTCTGCAAGGATAACATCTGGATTGTTTGCCAATGCCCTTGCAATGGCAACACGCTGTCTTTCGCCGCCCGACATCTCTGTTGGCCTATGGTTTATCCTGTGGCTCAGATTAACCTTGTTAAGCAGTTCCTCAGCCCTTTTATTTCTTTTATCAACAGGAACTCCTTGAAAAACCATGGCAAGAGTAATATTTTCCTTTGCACTTATTGTATGGATTAAATTAAAGGTCTGGAATATAAAGCCGATTTTTCTTCCCCTTATCTGGGCAAGTTCTGACTCATGAAGATGCGCAATATTTTTTCCATCAAGAAAAACCTCTCCCTTTGTCGGGATGTCAAGGCATCCGACCATGTTAACAGCAGTGCTTTTTCCTGAACCGCTTGGACCCATTATTGCAACGAACTCGCCTTTTTTTACGTCGAAGTTCATACCTCTGAGAGCATTTACATCAACATCCCCCATTCTGTAGGTTTTCCACACATTCCTAAGCTCAATTATATTCTTCTTCATTTTCTGTTTTTCTTACTTTCTTTATCATTTCAATAATATTCTTTACTATCTTTTCAGAAATCACAACTTCTTTATAATAATTTTCTATTATTTTAAGTTCCTGTCTTGCTTTTTCTGACTTCTCTCTTTTATACTTGCTTATTATCAATGGCAGCTTCTTCTTTGTTGGAATGATTATCTTTTCATATTTCCTTTTAATCAAATCAAGCGAAAATACACTCATGTTTTTTTCCATATAAAAGTAAGCCTTTCTTGAGCCGGGTTTTTTTATTCTTTTTATCAATCCAATCCTTTCTATAAGTTTTGTTGCCATGCATATGGCAGAGAGACTGTATCCTGTCTTTTTTGAGAGCTCTTCAAGCGAAATCTCATCAGGACTTGCATAAAGAAGGGCAATTACCTCTGATGAGATTTCATCAAGGCCATTAAACCTGCAGTTCTCTGTCATAAGTTGTATAAATTCTTCCTTTGGTGTTTTAAAAGCGCTAATCATTTTCTTATTTTTGAACTTTCAGTAATTTATGAAAGTTATGAAAGTTAATATTTAAATGTTTTGGTTTTAGAAAGATAAAAAGCACTTAAAAAAGATTTTAGGGTTTATAGCATCAGCAAACCAAAAAGTTTATTAAATCAGAAGTTAATAATATCATTATGCAGCCGCAAATAATATTTCTTGGAACAGGGGGTGACTGCTTTGTGGTTGGAAAGCAGTTAAGGGCCTCTGGAGGAATCATAATAAGAGCTAATGATATGCAGTTTCATATAGACCCTGGACCTGGTTCAGTTGTCAGGGCAATGCAGTACGATGTTAATCTAAGGGAAAATACCTGTATTTTGTTATCTCATAGCCATATTAATCATGCTTCTGATATAAATGCTGTTATAAGCTCAATGACCCACGGCGGGCTTGATAAGAAAGGCGTTTTAATAACCAACAAAACAGCTGTTGAGGGAAATGAGAACATAAGCCCGATGATTACGCCTTACTATATGGGATGCCTTGAAAGGGTTATAACAGCTCTTCCTGACCAAAGGATAGGTGTTGGAGATATTGAGATAAAAACAACCCCAACAAAACACGGAATAGAAAACATCGGCTTTAAGTTTGTTACACCTGATTTTACGCTTTCATATGTTTCTGACACAGTTAACTTTACCGGGCTTGCAGAATCCCACAAGGACTCTGAGATAATTATCATGAATGTTGTCAATCCCTCAGGAGTTTCTTCAAAGATAAATATGAATTCAGATGATGCGGTTGAAATAATAAAAAAAGTAAAGCCTAAGCTTGCGATAATACAGCACTTCGGGATAAAGATGATCAACGCTGACCCTATGTATGAGGCAAGAGAGATACAGAAAAAGACAGACACACAGGTTATAGCGGCCAAAGACGGAATGGTAATAAACCCTTTATCATACTCTTCATCTTTAAGGCAGAAAAAACTGGACAGTTTCTAGAAAAACAAAATAATAACCCCATATCCTACGAGGCATCCTGCTGTTAGAAATGGCATTGCAGGATAGAATTTGTCTTTCTTGCTTTTTATAAACAAAAATATAAGCGCGATTGTTGCAAACAGAGGGATTATCAAGGAAACAAAAAACCCGAATGTTTTCATTGCTACGCCGGCAAAAAGTAGCGGAAACGCAACATCTCCTCCGCCTAAAATTGCGGTCTTGATTTTTTCTATTTTCTCAACTTTTATTTTTCTGTCTTTTTTTAGCTCTTTTTTAGGAAGGTTGTAAGGGATTGAAAGACCTGCAAAAACCTTGGATTCTGTCTGGAATTCCGCAAGCTTTACCATGTGCTTGCTTTTCCAAACTGCATAAATATCATATACAGATATCAAGAACAAAAGTATGAAAACAGAGTACATATTCATAATAGGAACAAATATTGCAGCCAGTCCGCCGTAAACAAAAATCTCAGTTATATTATGCACAAAAATATTGGGCCTGAAAACCTTTATCAAAGCAAGAACAAAACTGATTAAAAATGCAAACTGCTGCCCAATAAATGGATTTAATGCTATTGTAAGGCAGATTAAAACACTAAGAAAAAACCATACTTTCCACCACATCACTTTTTTGAATCTTACAAGAAGAAGCAACAGCCCGGTTCCAATAAGAACCGCAGTGATAATAAGGATAAATGACTTGTTTTCCTCAACAGGGGGCCTTTCAAAATCATAAGGAAGCTCCTCCCATGTTGTAACTCCTGTTTCAGCTGTTTTTTCATGGTCAATATACTCATTTGTTATTATCATTCCCATAAACTGCGAAAGAAAAAAAAGTGCTACAAGTGTTATTGTTACCTTTAATGTATGCTTCATACCCTAAAAAGATTAACCAAAATTATTTAAATGTTCTCTTTTTAATTGTATCAAAATGCTGTCTCATAATATCTGCATAAGTGTTTTTTCAAAGCCAGAGGATGATGAAGAAAATATAAAAAACAGTTTTATTTCCCTTTTTCCATTTAATTTAAAAGATGAAAAAATAGAGCTTAAATCAAAAAAATGCCTTGGCTTCAATGAAAAAAAGATAACTGTTTTTGAGGTTTCTCTTGAAAAAGAAAAGCACATAAACAAGTTTCTTAAATCTCTTAACGAAAAGCTATCAAAAGAGCAAAAACAGCTTTTGATAAATCAGATTGAATCAAGGCTTGATAATGATTTGAATTTCTTTTTAAGGCTTAACAAAGAAAAGCTAATCAATGAAAAAAGATTATGGATAACAGATAGTGGCAACTGCTATCACATTAAAATCAAGATAGCCGCGTTTCCAAACAAAAAACATATTGCATCTAAAAATATTGAAAAAATGTTCAGCTAAGCAAAACCTTTAAATAATCATAATCGCTTGTTTTTAAAAATGGCAGAAGATTTTGTGGTTACACCGTGGGAAGTGCAGGGAGAGGTTGATTACAGTAAGTTAATAAAGCAGTTTGGCACACAGCCGCTTACAGAAAGCATAATAAAAAGAATAGAAAATCACACTGGCGAACTGCATTACATGCTCAGAAGAAAAATATTTTTTTCCCATCGTGACTTAGATGTTCTTTTAAATGATTATGAAAAAGGGAAAAAGTTTGCCTTATACACAGGAAGAGGGCCTTCAGGCAACACTCACCTTGGCCACATAATACCCTGGATTTTTACGAAATGGCTTCAGGACAAATTTGATGTTCCATTATATTTTCAAATCACTGATGATGAAAAGTTTTTGTGCAAGCCAAACTTAACATTAAAACAAACCCATGAGATGGGATATGACAATGCATTAGATTTAATTGCTCTTGGATTTGACCACAAGAAAACCTTTATCATAGTTGATACAGACTATTCAAAAACTCTTTACAACAACGCAATAAAAGTTGCAAAAAAGGTTACTGCCTCAAACGCAAAGGCAGTTTTTGGTTTTACTAATGAAACAAACATAGGAATGTACTTATGGCCTGCTATGCAGGCAGTGCCCTGCTTTCTGCCTTCTATCTTAACAGGGAAGAAAATAAGGACATTAATTCCAGCAGCAATTGACCAGGATCCATATTGGAGAATTGCAAGAGATG
>JAQTRH010000044.1 GCA_028711925.1 Candidatus Nanoarchaeia archaeon
TAAGTGAGCGATCTCTTCTTTGCTTCTTTCTCCCACTCTTTCAGCTTTGTCCATTATATTATCAACTTCCTTATGAGTTCTCTGCCTCATACTTGAGAGTTTATTTGTTTCTTTTTCCATTTTTCCACCTTTCTTATTTTTCCTGTGATGTATGATTTATTCACCTTTTGGATTCAGATAATTTTAACATAAGACCTATCACAAAAAGGGTTATGCCTATAGAAAAGAATGATACAGCTTTAGTCCAGCTTAAATATTCTATGAGGAAGAAAAAAAACGCAAAAATCAAGAATATACTTCCAAACCCAATTATCAAAAGAGAAGAAATATTCCTCACAATTCTTTTCACTATTTGTATTATCCTTTTTTCAATAGTCCTCATGACCCTTTCCGTACCTTCTGATATTGGCGGAAATATACTTGCTGATACGATTTGAGAAATATAACTTAATCCGTCTTTTATTTTATCCACAAATCCAAG
This sequence comes from Candidatus Nanoarchaeia archaeon, assembly GCA_028711925.1. Lineage (GTDB taxonomy): Archaea > Nanobdellota > Nanobdellia > Woesearchaeales > CG1-02-33-12 > M55A3. Next base: position 482 of record JAQTRH010000044.1, read on the forward strand.
TTTTTTTTCACATTCCGCCATTCTTTCTTCTGTTTATTTTAATTAAAAAAATTTGTTAACAGTTCCCTTTTTTTCCGCCTTTCTTTTTCCCTATCCCTCTTCCACCAGTTCCTCCTTTGCCTTGTCCTCTTCCATCTCTTGGTCCTGTTGAGCCACTCCTTGGTCCTGTTCCGTTTTTATTTGCCATTTTTTTCACCTCTTCTACTCAGCATTTTTTTCTCCAGGAGACGCCGAATTAGTATCTTTCTTGTTCTCTTTATCCCCTTCGGAAAATCTATAATGCCTTGTTATTTTTATCTTGGCTGTATCCTCAATTACATCTCCTTTTTTGTCAGGAAGTAGCTTCATTTTATGGATGTCTATCCCCTGAATCTCTATCTCAACTTTTCTGATACTCGAGTGGTTAGGTGTGAGCACAATTGTCTTGTGATCCGGCCCCCATTTTTTCTCAAATGTCCCAGACGTATAATTGAACTTATCCAAGGGAATATCTGGAAGAGTTGAACATTCTGCCCTCAAATAGATTATGTAATCACCATATGTCATTATTGGGATAGTGTCTTTTCCTTCTGCCTTACTTTGCTTTTCAAAGTCTCTTACCTCTTTTTTAGGTATGCAGTACAAACCGTCTTCCTCGTTTATGCAGCCAATTATCTCCCTGAGTTTATCTTCTTTTGATACATCGCTTTCCATTTTTACACCCTCCGTTTTAAACATACTTAAAACAAAAACATTATAATCAATATCACTATAACTACTAATCCAACAAATGCAAGTATTCCTCCTTTGTTACTATTAATCATTTTCATGGTTTTCCCCTCCGTATTATTTATTAAATTATTTTTTTACTCTGCCCTTAAAGTGGTCCGGCAATGGTTGGCAGCACCCAACTGACAATTGCTGCAAAAATCCATATAACAACAGCCACAACAAAAGCTTTCAGCCAGCCCATCTTGTATAAGCTGCCAAGAGCAATAAGCCAAGCTATGCCTCCAATCACCGAAGCTATCCAACCGCCAAGGAAATATGATACAATCGCAAAGATTATTGCGCCTATAAATGCAGCCAATATTGCTGTGCCAAATCCTTCCTTTTCTCCAAACAGTTTTGCAGCCAGATAGATGATAATTGCTGATATGATTAAGCTTATCAAAAATCCTATTAACGCTCCTAAAAATGCCATAAATGAACACCTCCGTTCTTCGATTTTTTAATCAATTTTTCACAATGGAAAAAATATAACCCAATGTGAAGCAATAAATCTTCTATGATGAAACATTTAAGTTTTCATTATTTTCTTTCCAGCAGGTCTGTTTTTTACCATTCCCTTGCCGCCTGTACTCTTTGCAGCTCTTTTTTTAGCTGCAGTCATCCTTCCGCCTCTGCTTTTTTTTGCCATTGTGTTTACCTCCGTTTTAATTATTTACTCTTATTGATTGATTAATTTCTTATTTAATCAAAACATTCAATTACCTTTTGTTCAGCATCATCAAATGATTTTGCTTTATTTTTTGCATCATCTAGTGCCATACTCCATCCAACTTTTGATATTGTGTGGTCTGCATTTGGATTGTTTGTAACATCATGGCACAAATTCTTAGTAAGGACATAGACTTTTTCATCTGCAAACTTGCTACTTACCATAGCTGAACGCATAGTCTCTATCCTGGATTTGCATTCTGGCTTATCTGCGAGAACCGCAATCTGCTCATAATACACAATCTTTTTCTCAGCAAATCTGTACAGCGCGTGATTAATGTTATTTTCTCTTTCTGCAAAACCAGAGCATAATTGATACATATCTGAGTAGATTAAGTTGTAATTTTCCAAGTCAGTAACTTCTTTCTTAACATCATTGGTCAGTACAACAAAGTCTTTATGGAGCTGAACCTGCTTAGCGTCATCACTCAGCTGCACAGTATCATACCTGACTTCCCTTTCTTCTCTTGCGTTGGTTAACTGCAAATTAAGAGAATCTATCTCATTAGACTGTGCATCTATCTCACCAGACTGTTTTTGCATGGCCATATAACCCCAAACAGAGCCAGCTAGCAGGATTACAATTAACCCAGCAATTACCACCAGCCCAACAGTATCTGCAGAATCTCTTTTCCTATTAACTCTTTCCGCCCTATCAGTGCTTCTTTGTCTCTGAGCATCCATCAATGTATCATCCCTTCTGCCCTTTGCTGCAACTCGGTTATCTGCTTTTAATTCTTCAGTCCTGCCCTTTGCTGCAACTCTTGCATCAGCTCTTTTGTCAGCTGCTTCTCTTCTATCAGCAACTCTTTCTCTTTCCGCTATCCTCTCTCCAGGATAGTCATTCTGTTTATGATACTCATATTTTCCTGCCATTAAAACCACCTCCATGGTTAACTCTATGTGAATGTTACATCTATTGTTTTTTATTTATTCTACTGCTGTTTTTTTCTTTTTTTACTAGTAAAATCGCGGTAATATTGGCCATTGACTGATTTTTTACAATAAGGGCATACTAGTGTTAGACCTACTAACGCAGGGCTTGTTATTTTTTTATGGCAATGATTACATATGATTATCTCCATCTTGTTCTTGAGTATTCTTTTTGATTTTGCCATTTTCATTAACCCTTATTGTCTTTCTAAATACATTAGTTATCGTAATTTAGTTATCGTAATTTATATAGGTGTATCAGCTTGCTTTTGATATCTACGCGCTCTGCATGCTCCTTTATCATACGATTTTCAATCTTTCCTAAGGCATGCTCCCAATAAAATATTCTCCTGTTTAATTCATTCTTATTGATATCTTCCATAATATTTTCCATTTAGACCCCCAACCTAAACTATAGATATTAGACCCCCCAACCTAAACTATAGATGTAATGTTGTAGTAAAAAATTATCATTCTTCATAAAGATGCAACTTACGATCTTCTATTTCTAACATAGACATCAAGTCAACATCCTCTGAAGAGTATATCTTATGATTGATATCTTCAAAAAGCATTTTATCACCTCCCTTTTCCCCTTTTTTCCCCTTTTTGCCTTTTTACATTTAGCTAATAATCACCCCCCTTTTGCCTTTAGCTAATATCTGCCAGCTTCAGCAGATTTGAAAACACTAAACATCCTATCCATAAAATATAATTGGCTGTCTGGTGCAATTTACGGATTAGGCAGTTATGGCTGGGCTGATACAGATACAGCCATTAAGACCATTAAGATTACTAAAACCAAAATGGTTGCCATTTTTTTTGTATATTTCATTTTTTGCCTTCAGAAATTTCTGTTTTAATATTAGTAAAATTTGGGTAAGATAAGTATCTCTTTTGATTATCACTCCTCAACTACTCACTCTTAACCCGTATTAAGTATATTCTTGAAGTTCTTATACATTTGGTGGATATTTTAAAGATATTAATAGAAATTAGTTGATAATATCAACCTGTCAATAAAAGGAAGAAAGGTTATATCCTTTTAATGTTTTGCTGCTTGACTGTTAATGAGAATGATTTAAGAATAAATCTCTTGGTGAAAATTCTTTTTTATCAATTATTTCATGCAAGATTCCAAGCGGGCTATGAGATATAATCTTTTGAACAGAAAAAGTGTATACTCCCTTAATTGTAACGTCATCTGCATACTTAGTCTGGACTTCTGAGATATACCTTTCCTTCTGGGCTATATCTCTAAAAGCAAGCAATAAAATATGTGAAGCGCTTTCATCAGCAACTCTGTAGGCGTCAATTACATAAGGCGCTTTAGAGATTCTTTCAGAGATCTGATCGTCTGAAAAAGTTTTCCACATACTAGGAGAAAGGCGAATAATCATAAGCGCCATGATATTGATCCCTATCTTTTTAAAATCAATAATAGGAATATAACCTTTGATAATGCCGCATTTCTCTAATTTTTCCCTTATCTTAAATATTGCCTGCGGAGAAAGATGCATGCTTTTAGCAATATCACTATCTGGAATATTCTTCATATCCAGTATTTTTTTAAGAACATTTCTATCGTTCTCTGTGAGTTTAGGCAAATCAGGATCCCTTTTTTCCATAAACACCCCCAAAATCAAGCAATATATATACATATATAATCATTTAAACTTTATTAATTTTTTGTTTTTTATTTATAAATTAGTTTATACAAGAATTATCTTGTTAAAAGTGTTATTTATTATCATACAAGCATCTTCTGGGTGTGGCCGTCCACTTTGATAAATGGCTTGGCCCTGCTTATCCATGCTCCAAGCTTATTTAATTGTTCATACTTTGTGATTTTCTTTTCCTTGAGAATTCTTTTTGCTGTTTTCGGGCCTATTCCAGGAATCCTTATCAATTCTTCATAACTTGCCTCATTTATATCAACCGGCTTTTCAAAATTCTGTATTGCAATTGCCATCTTTGGGTCTTTATTTGGCAGCATTCCATCATCCATTATTTCATAAAATTCTTTTATCTTATAATTATAATCCCTCATAAGAAAATCCACATTGTAAAGATAAGATTCCCTTTTCTTTTTCTCTGGCTTTTCATTTTCAAGTGGAGTTCCTTTCACAGGACTAAAGGCAGAGAAATAAACTCTTCTTAGCCCAAGCTTTTTGTATTCCCAATTACTCATCTTTAAAACATCCTTATCAGTTGATATTTTGTTTAATATCATTTGAGTTGTCTGGCCTGAGCTAAGGTTCATCCTTGATATCCATGCCTGTCTTTTCAGAATGTCATTTTTATAATCCTTGCATGAGCTTAATTCAGAAAGCGCATTTTTGTTTGGAGATTCTATGTTAACGCTTAACCTGTTTGAAATCTCAGATGCCTGCTTAACTAGTTCATAAGATGTGCCGGGTAAAATCTTGAAATGCACATAACCATTAAATTTATATTTAAACCTCAGAATTTTAACAGTTTCAATCATCTTTTCAGTAACTTTATCAGAATCTTTTGAAACAGCAGAGCTTAGAAAAAGACCTTCAACTGCAAGATTTTTTCTTAGGTAATTAAATAATGAGGCAAGCTCTTCTGGCTCATAGCTTGCTTTTCTTTTTTTGCAGTGTGTTGAATTCTCGCAGTATTTGCAGTCAAAAGAGCAACTGTTTTCCATCAATGTTTTGAAAATCCTGCATGTTTTATGTTCTGCCTTGGCATAATAAATTCCTCCTAAGCCTTGCTTTACATTCACCTCGCACATTTTAGGGCCGCAGCTGTCATAATTACTTGCATTTCCAAGAATTTTTGCCTTCTCAAGAGTATTCATAAAAAAAGAAATATTTTAAAGGTTATAAGCTTCATTTATATTTGTCCAGTGGCCAATGAGTCTGCGCTGAAAAAACCATCTATATTCTTGTCTAAATAAACATAAACTGAAAAATTTTCCCTGTCAATTGGACCAATCTTTTTCTTTATGTCATCAATAGTATAAACTTTGCTTTGATATTTTTCATTGGTCTCTACAATTTTGCAAGGTATTGATTCATATTTCTCTAAGTAAGAAGCTATTATCCTGAGGTTATCTTGCTTTTTTTTAGCGTAAAACCTTTCCTGCACTAGAGATATAAGGCTATTTTTTAAGTTATGCTCTATCCTTACCTTTACTAGCTCGATGTTATCCAGCTTGCTTTTGCTTTCAACCTTGTATGCATCCCTTACATACTGCGATTTCAATTCTTTTAAGGAAAACTCATTTAATGGGAATATAATCTTATCAATATTTACAAAAATATTCCTGTAATCTTTCCAGTTTTTAGATTCATAAACTCTTCTCTTGTTTTTTCCCAATCCATAAAAATGCCTTTTTGATTTTTTATCCATCTTATTTTAGGACACCAAACTTTTTTATAAATCTTGTTAATTTGATTTTATTATAAAAACAAAGTTTTATTAATTATCAATTACTTCTTCTTATTGGGTGGTAGAATGAATGAGTTTCTTGATTTTATAAACACTAGAAGAAGCATAAGGAAGTACAAACAGGGAGAAATAAGTGAAGAGCAAATAAAACAAATTCTCGAGGCAGGAATGCAGGCTCCGTCTGCAAGAAACCAGCAGCCATGGCATTTTATTGTTGTAAAAGACAAAGAAATTATTGAGAAAATAATTGAAGCTCATCCGAATGCATCAATGGCAAAACAGGCGTCATTTGGAATACTAGTTTGCGGCGATTTAAATCTTGAAACAGCAGAAGGAATGTGGATTCAGGACTGCTCTGCTGCAACGCAAAATATCTTATTGGCAGTGCATGCATTAAACCTTGGAGCAGTGTGGACGGGAGTTTACCCAAGAGAGGAGCGAATGGAGGGATTCAAAAAACTGTTTGATCTTTCTGAAAATATAATCCCTTTTTCTTTTATTCCAATCGGCTATCCTGATGAAAAATCCTCCAAGGCAGACCGTTTTAAAAAAGAAAGAATCCACTACGATAAGTGGTGATTTTATTTTTTTATGAAAAAATTTATATAATATTGTTTTTAGTGGGATAATATGAAAGAATTAGTTGATGTTCTTGATAACAAAGGAGAGCCAACAGGAGAAGTTTTAACCTTAGATGAAGTGCATAAAAAAGGGCTTTGGCACAGTGTATCCCATGTCTGGGTTTTTAATTCAAAAAAACAAATCCTTATTCAAAAGAGAGGGGATGTAAGACATTTTCCAGGATCATTTGATACTTCTACTGCAGGGCATGTAAGCTCGAAGGAAACCCCTGAACAGGCAGCATCAAGGGAAATGAAAGAGGAAATAGGAATAAACAGGGCCCCGCAGGAATTGAAAAAGATAGGTGTATTAAAAGAAAATTTAACAATAAAAAAACAAAATTTCTTTAACAACGAATTCCTGCATGTTTTTATATGCAAATATGACAAAGATATAAAAGTCCTTGAGCTTCAGAAAGAAGAGATTAATGAAATATTCTGGATTAATATAACAGATTTTGAAAAAGATATCAATAACCCAAAAAAACTGAAAAAATATGTGCCTCATAAAGAGTTGTACGCTTTTGCATTAAAGGCGATAAAAAAAGAGCTAAAATGAAGATAATATCATGGAACGTTAATGGAATAAGGGCTGCAATGAAAAAAGGATTTATGGATTTTTTTAATAACGCAGATGCAGACATATTCTGTTTGCAGGAAACAAAAATACATGATGACAATATTCCTGAAGAGCTTAAAAACATAGGGGCAGTTCATGGATATAAATCTTATTGGTTTGGGGCAAAGAAAAAAGGATATAGCGGGACAGCAATAATGTCAAGGATAGACCCATTGTCTGTGCAAAAAGGTTTTGGTGTAAAAAAGTTTGATGATGAGGGCAGAACAATAACATTTGAGCTTGACAAATTTTATTTGATTTGCGTTTATGCCCTAAATGCAAAGCCAGAGCTTGCAAGGATTGATGAAAAAGTTGAATTTAACAAAGAGTTCATTAAATACTGCGAAACTCTGAGAAAGAAAAAGCCGGTTGTTTTCTGCGGCGATTTAAATGTTGCCCATGAAGAGATTGATTTAAAGAATCCAAAAAACAATGAACATAATGCCGGATTTAGCATAGAGGAAAGAGAGGCTTTTCAACAGCAGTTAGACAAAGGATATCTTGACACTTTTAGAATTTTCAACAAAGAGCCAGGGCATTACACATGGTGGAGCTATCGCTTTAATGCAAGGGAAAAAGACATAGGATGGAGAATTGATTATTTCATTGCAAGCAAGGAATTAAAACCAAAAATATTTTCATCAGAAATACTGAAAAATGTTATGGGAAGCGACCACTGCCCTATAGTTCTTGAAATCCTCAGTTAATTATCCATATTGTGAAGTTTAATATTGATGCAAAACTAACCCACAATATATAAGGAATCTGCAG
>JAQTRH010000045.1 GCA_028711925.1 Candidatus Nanoarchaeia archaeon
ATGATACACAGGACAATTTATGGCTCAATAGAAAGGTTTATGGGAATACTAATAGAGCACTATGCAGGAAAGTTTCCATTATGGCTCTCTCCAACTCAGGCTGTAATCCTTAACATAAATGACAGCCACATTCCTTACGGGGAAAAACTAAAGCAGGAACTTGAAAATAGCAATATAAGGGTTGAAACTGATTTCAGGGCAGAAACAATGCCAAAAAAAGTTAGAGAAGCTCAGCTAAAAAGAATTCCATTAATCCTTACAGTAGGAGACAAGGAAAATGAAAACAATTCTGTTGCTGTAAGAACCCTGGATGGAAAACTGCACTTTGGCATAAAAACAACTGATTTAATAGAAAAGATAAAGACAGTAGTAGACCAAAAATCAGACAAAATTATTTTTTAATTTTTTATTGATATTAAAAGCTAAACCAAAAGCTTTATAAAAAAGTTATCTACTACATAGTCCTAACTATATTAAGGCGGTTAAGACAAATGGTATTTGAGCTGACTGTAAAACAGGAAAATTTTTTAGAATCAACATATGAAAATTGTTGTTTTAAAGATATCTCTGATAAAATAAAACAAGAATTGATGGATAAATCCAGAGAGAATATAATAAGAATAAATACTCTCTTAGAAAATTTTGATATAAATGAAGAAAAATTAACTGAATACAAAGATGTGCCTATAGACAAAGTTGAGAATGGTTTTTATTATAATGATTTTGAAAAAAGACTCACTCCAATAATAAACCCAGATAAGAAAAAATTTAGAGATATCAAAATATACCCTACTACTCCTGAGCATGTAGCGGGATATTTCTCAAAATTAAATGAAAATATGGAAGAACATAATAACCTGGTTGAAAGAAACAGGCAATTCAATGAAATATACAAAAACAATAAATCTTCCAAGCTTGACTACTATAGATTTTACCAAATAATAAGAGACTCTTTTAATGAATCACTTAATATGTTTTCTGCTTCATATAAGCTGCATTATGGGATTACTGCAAAGGCTTATGAAAGGCTTGAAAATCAGGAAGAGCCCAGTTTTAGAGAATTAAAAAATCTTTCAAATTTAGTTGAAGAGATAAGATAATGCATTGCTTTCTTAAGCATTAATTTGCTAAAGTTTTATAAATGAAAACCTGTTTTTACATATAAAATGGTATTGGAAAACTTAGGAAGCTCACTAAAAAATACATTAAGCAAGATAGCTAAAGTAATATTTGTTGACGAGAAGCTTATAAACGAGCTCATAAAGGATATCCAGAGAGCGTTATTGCAAGCAGATGTTAATGTAAAGCTGGTTTTTGAGCTTACTAAAAAGATAAAGGAAAGGGCCTTGAAAGAAGAAACTCCTTCTGGCCTGACAAAAAAAGAATATTTGGTAAAGATAGTTTATGAAGAATTGGTAAACTTTGTTGGCAAGGAAGAGGGAAAGATAGAAATCAAGGAAAAGCCAACGAAGATAATGTTAGTCGGTCTTTTTGGCTCTGGAAAAACAACCCAGGCCGGAAAGCTTGCAAACTATTACACAAAAAGGGGAAAAAAGGTTGCCTTGGTTGGATTAGATACGCACAGGCCTGCAGCAATGGACCAGATAGAACAAGTAGCAAAACAAGCAAAGGTTCCTGTATTTATTGACAAAAAGCAGAAAGACCCTTTAAAGATAATAAAAGATTATGAAAAGGAATTCAAGAAATTTGACTTGATAATATTTGACACTTCTGGAAGAGATGCATTGTCAGAAGACTTAATAAAAGAAATAAAAGAAATAAACAACGAAATAAAAGCCAAGGAAAACCTTCTGGTGATAAGCGCAGATATAGGACAGGCAGCTCAAAACCAAGCTCAGGCATTCAATGAATCATGCGGCATAACAGGTGTCATAGTTACAAAAATGGATGGCACTGCAAAGGCAGGAGGGGCATTGACAGCATGCGCTGCAACAGATGCAAAAATTAAATTCATAGGAACAGGAGAAAAGTTAAATGACTTGGAGCTTTTCAAGCCCGAAGGGTTTATCTCAAGATTATTGGGAATGGGTGACTTGGAAGCGCTTTTGGAAAAGGCAGAGGAAGCAATATCAAAAGAAGAAGCTGAAGATTTAGGAAAAAGGTTTCTTAAGGGAGAATTCAACCTTATCGATCTTTACGAGCAGATGCAGGCCATGAACAAGATGGGGCCGTTAAACAAAATCACAGAGATGATTCCTGGATTCTCGCAATTAAAGCTTCCAAAAGATGCATTAAAGGTTCAGGAAGGAAAATTAAAAAAATGGAAGTTTATAATGGAATCAATGTCAAGGGAAGAGCTTGAAGACCCTGATATAATAACCTCGTCAAGAATTGATAGAATTGCAAGCGGTTCTGGCTCAAATGCAAAAGAGGTTAGAGAGCTCTTAAAGCAGTACAAGCAGAGCAAGAAAATGGCCAAGATGTTCAAGGGCTCAAATCCAAAAAATATGGAAAAGATGATGAAGCGATTCAGCGGTGGCAAGGGAATGCAAAACATCAGGCCCAAATAGTTCTAAAAATATAAGAAAAAGCTTATAAGTAAATAAAAGAAACAAAACACATAATTAATGAAATAAAAGATATGATTGATTCTGCTTAGGCAATAAAAGATGTAAACATAGCTATAAGCAATCCTATTATTATTCCAAGCATCATTCCAAGAAAAAACTCATTTGTCATAAGATGCGAAATCCCCTTTAAAGTTTTTTCTTGCCTTATTTTCATAAGCTCTTCCACCCTTTTTCTTACATGATCTGATGCAGCTTTTCTTTTTCTTGAATTAAGAAGATTTTTGGCGAGTTCAGCGTCTGTTACTATATCCCTAACCCAGTTATGGAAATCATTTTTTTCTTTTGTAACATGGTGCTTAAATGTTTCTTCATCCATCATTTCAAGGACATCTGCAAGCTCCTCAAGATTTTTTACTGTTGCGCCCATATGTATCTTAAAATGATGGTGCGGATGAACATCAGATAGTATTGCCTCAGCTTCCTCAGGCAAAATTTTTTTAGTTGCTATACTAACCACCTACCTGAATTTTTCAATTACTGCCTTAAGCAATACTATCTGGGTTTTGTCTTTATCTGTGGTTTCAAGCATTTTCTGTGCAAGCTTCTCATCGCTGTAGATATCATTGATCCAGCTGCTGAAATCATTTTTCATGTCATTGACATGATGACCAAAGACTTCATTGCTCATTGTCTCTATGCACTTCGAAAGCTCAAGCACATTCTTAATAACACTTCCGTCGCAAAGATAGAAGTAATGCTCTTTATCTGCTTCCTTCAGCAAATTCTTTTTAACGGCTTTTACTTTGTTCGTCTTTTTCTTGCTCATAATTCCACCTCCTTTTTAATAATATGTTTACTATCCAACCTAAGGTTAACATCATTCAGAATATTCATAAAGGTTATGAATGCATCATATGGGTTTTCATAAGGGTTGAAATATTTATGGACATCTCCGTCATTAAACCTCTTTGTGCACATATAATAAAAGTGGTCGCTTGTCTGAAGCTTTCTCCAGTTTTCAATAAGCTTATTGTTTCCTGATCTTTTAACCATTCCCTCAATAAGGTAAATTTTTTGTATTGCAGACTGCTGCATCTTGTTTCCGTCCCATGCGCTTGTATCCCTTTCAATATCTGCCCATGAAACAGGACAGTGAATATCAAGCTCTGCAACAGGGTTATAGGTTTTTACTGCTTCGCTTGGAGTTATGAAATTATTGTCAGGATGCTTTAATATTTCTCCTGGAAGATGCCTTAAAAAATCAAATATTCCTGTGTCTTCCCACTGGTGCTCTCCAAAGGTCTCATAATCCATAAAGAGATTCAAAACATTGCCATTACCATTTATTGAGTTAACCCATCTTGTGTATTTATCAACTGTTAAAGGCCACTCTTTCCATCCGCGGTTCGAAAACCTGAATGCAACATCATCAGAGAGCTTGTAGTTTTTTAAAAGCATCTTTAGTTTTGGGGCTGTCTTTGCAGTGTACAGAAAGTTTGGAGACCTCCAACCAAGGATATGGTCTGCTCCCTCTGCAAGAATGCCCTTATAACCCATCCTCTGTATAAGGTTTGCAAGCTCATTGTTAAATATGAGCTCTGTATTCCTGAAAACAGTAGGCCTCTGGTTAAATAAAGACCTTATCTTTTTTTTGTGCATAATTATCTGCTCCTTAAACTCTTCTTTTGAGTGAAGGAATGAAAGTGAGTGATAGTAAGTTTCATTGAGAAATTCAACGCATCCAGTATCATTTAAATCCATAAAAGAATCAAGAACCTCTGGGGCGTATCTTTCAAACTGCTCTATCGCTACTCCGCTTAAACTGTAGCTTATCTTAAATTTTCCATCATGTTTATTAATCAGGTCAAGCATTATTTTGTTTGTAGGAAAATAACATTTTTTTGCAACCTTTTGCATGATTTCTTTGTTTTTCTTTTCATCAAAATATCCTGTATTATTTCCTATATCAAAAATAGAATAGTTTTTCAGCCTGAATGGCTGATGCACCTGAAAATAAAAGCAAACACTTACCATTTATGCACACCTCTCAACGCTTCATTATAAACCTCAATGCATTTTTCTGCAGGCTTTACAAGATCAAATTTCTTAACCTCTTCAAAGCTGTTTTTCTTAAGCTCCTGGTGAAGCTCTTCATAGCTCAAAACATTGACTATTTTGTTTGTCATCTCGTTTATATCCCAAAAATCAACCTTTAATGCATTATTAACAACCTCTGAAACACCTGACTGTTTTGAAATTATAAGAGGAGTGTTGTTTTTCATTGATTCAAGCGCAACCAATCCGAATGGTTCTGATGTGGAGGGCATAACATACAAATCAGCCATCTGGAAAACCCTGTGGACATCTGCTCCCCTTAAAAATCCTGTAAATGTAACTTTGTCACTTATTCCCAGCTCAGCAGCCCTTTCCACTATCCTTGGAAGCATGTCGCCGTCCCCTGCGATTACAAAGCGGACATTTTTCTTGAAATCAAGAACTTTTTTCGCAGCTTCTATAAAATAATCAGGTCCTTTTTGTATCGTAATCCTGCCCAAAAATAATACAATCTTTTCATTTTTATTTAATGGAGAGCTATAATTAAGATTGTAGTAAGGGTTTTCAGGGTCAATCCCCCAGTGAACAACCTTTATTTTATCAGGGTTTATGTTGTAGTGCCTTATCACATTGTTTTTTGTGAAGTTGCTGTTTGCAATTATTAAATCTGCTTCATGCAACCCAGTATATTCAAGATGGCTTATCATTGGATTTGGATTTCCTCCAGTCCTGTCAAATTCTGTTGCATGTATATGCACAACTAATGGCTTTCCCGATATTTTTCTTGCATTGATTCCAGCCATGTAAGTCATCCAGTCATGGGCATGTATCAAGTCATATTCCTCTTCCTCAGCTATTATCTTGGCCATCTCTGCATACCTTAAAACCTCTTGGTAGAGATTTCTTCCGTAAACATCAGAAGAGCTGTTATGGTTTATTTTAAGTTTTTTTAGCTCATTCGAATATGCCTCAGAAGACATGTAAGGAGTAAGAATTGTGCTCACTTTCCTAACCTTTATGCTTTTGCATAGGTTATTTGCCCCTATTAATTTGACAAAATCAGATTTTGCATTTTCAGGTGTTTTTGGCATGACAAAAGTCACATCTACACCTTTGTAAGAAAGGCCCCTTGTAAGATCGTAACAGGCTGTTCCTAACCCTCCTGTTTTGAAAGGCGGGAACTCCCATCCAAACATTAAAATTCTCATTCATATCCTCTTTTTTATCTTTACTACATATAGTAACAACTATTTAAGATAAAAGATATCTAGTTCTTTAAATATGTTGCCAATTACTCAATAGTGATATAAATAATAGAAAATAGTACTATTTATCTCATATCAGGGAAAACAAAACATATTTATACATGCATTGTTTGTTATGTGACATAAAAGGGGTGATTTATCAGCAAAATGAAAGAAATAGACCAGCAAGAGCTATTGATAATAAAAGAGCTTGTAAAAGACCCTAGGATTTCTGACAACCAAATAAGCAAGAAAACAAAAGTACCTGTAAAAACAGTTAACAGGAAAAGAAAGCTTCTTGAAAAAAGCGGGATAATAAGTTATTACACAAATGTTGACAACACTGTAACTGGCACAGAAAAATTTGGAGCAAGACAGCAGTATATAATAACCTTTAAGCACGGAATCACAAGAAGCAGGATATTTGAGGCTATTAAGAATGATATTCCATCAAAAATAGAGCTGAAGCATGTGTCTGACTGCGCAATAGGAGACAAGGATGGCCATGCAATTGTCGCAATTACAATTGAATCAAGGGTTGAAGGTGACATAATTGAGGTTTTTAATGCTGAGATTCTGCCAAAGCTAAAAAGACTGCTAGGGGATGATGCAGTCATAAAAACAGATGTGATAACATTAAATTCAAACCTTATTGTAATGCATAACTATATGCCCTTGATTAATATGAGAAATGGAAAAATAAAGGAGGAGTGGTCTGATGACCTAATATTTGCTGATTAAAATGGAAAAACATGCTGATTATTTATTTGAGGTTTCATGGGAAACATGCAACAAGGTTGGCGGGATTTACACAGTTGTTAAGTCAAAGGCATCATATATGATGGACTATTACAAGGAAAACTATTTTTGCGTTGGTCCTTATTTTCCAGACAAAGTTGCAGGAGAATTCCAGGAAAAGGTTCCTCCTGAAAATATAAAGAATGTTTTTGAAAAGCTGAAAAAGGAGGGGATATCATGCCATTATGGAGTTTGGCTAATAAAAGGAGAGCCAAAGACAATTCTTGTTGATTTCAGTGATTTTACATACAAAAACAATGAAATAAAGACAAGCTTATGGCAGGATTTCAATATAGACTCTCTTAATACTCAGTATTATGACTATGATGAGCCTGTAATATGGTCTTATGCAGTCGGGCTTATGATAAATGAGCTAAGCAAACAGCTAAACAAAAAGATTGTTGCGCAATTCCACGAGTGGATGTCTGGCCCAGGGATTTTATGCCTAAAGCAAAACAACTCCAATGTTTCAACTGTTTTCACAACCCACGCAACCATACTTGGAAGAACTATGTCTTTTGCAAACGAAGACCTTTATAGTCTTCTTGATAAGATTGACCCAGAAAAAAAGGCGCGCGAGTATAACATACAGGCAAAATACCTTACAGAAAAGCAAAGCGCTTTAAATTCTGATGTTTTCACAACAGTTAGTGAGATAACAGCAATAGAGGCAAAGCATCTTTTAGGCAGAAATCCGGATATAATCCTTCCAAATGGTCTTAACATAAAAAAATTTCCAACATTTGAGGAAGCATCAATAAAGCATCAGCTTTTCAGGGAAAAAATAAGAGAGTTCATCATGTTTTATTTCTTTCCCTATTATTCTTTTGACCTTGAAAACACCCTCTTTTATTTTTTATGTGGCAGGTATGAGTTCAGGGCAAAGGGTATTGATGTTTTCATAAAGTCCCTGCAAATCTAAATGAAAAGCTGAAGAAAACCAAATCAAATAAGACAATAGTTGCTTTTTTCTGGGTTCC
>JAQTRH010000046.1 GCA_028711925.1 Candidatus Nanoarchaeia archaeon
CCTTGTACATCTCTATCTCACTTATTGTTCCGTTGCCTGAAGATGAATTAAAATAATAATAAACATCATCTGTTGCATTGTACATCCAAACAAAATCATAGCTTCCTTCTATAGTATCAAGGGCGTCTGTTATATTTTTGGATTCATTTGAAGGATATCCAATCAAGTTCCAACCTTCTGGAAGCTGAATCATATTTGGCTGCACTAATGTTCCATTTATGTGAAAATTGCTTTGATTTTTCATGTTTATCCAGTAGCCTTGCATTTCACTTATCTCATTTAAGTCATTTACAACCCATGAAGGCAAATGAGGGTTGTATGCCTTCCATGGGTCATTTTCATCATAAGAGTTATAGCCGTGAACAGACCAATAATCTTCTTCAATTGAGGAAAGCACAAATTTTATTGATTTGTTTTCAGTGGCGCACGGATTTGAAATAAGGTTCCAGCCCTCATAAAAAAATGCGCTGCAGCTATGGTTTATCTCAAGGCCTGTAACAAAAACCTTTGTGAATGTTATTGACCTGCCAATTATAGATGGGTCTGTTATTATCTCTTTAATGGGCATTACTGCTGTTAATGCAGTCAAAACAAGCAGTGCAATAATCAGTCTTGTTTTTTTGTCTTTTATTTTCATCTTAAGTTAGCTCCACATAAAAATAATAAGGTGTTGCGCTTGTCCACGCTGGCAGTCCATTTTCCGGAACAATCATCTGGAAGTCAAAATGCCTATAATTATATCCTGCTGTATTTTGCTCTAGCATAGTTGCATAAACTATATTCCCATTCTGGTGGTCTGTTCCGTCATAAAGCAATACCTCCTGGAATTCGCTGTCCTGCTGCTGGCTGTTTACATTAGTGTTAACTGAAAAGCACTGGTCTTCATTTATTTTAACAGTGCCAACATGAAACTCATCATGATTTTTTTCATTGAATGTTGCACTTATGTTGTCGGCAGGATTTGATATGTGGCTTATTTCAACTTCCTCTTTTTGAATATGGGTAAGGTTAGAGCAGGTTATGCTTCCCCATGAAATCAGATTTGAGCTTCTTGTTGCATAAACCTCTCCTGAAGGAAAGCTTAATGCCCAGTCATAAACTGAGTAATTCATTGAGTCTGATAATACAATCTTTCCCGAAACATTTCCTACAAATGCCTTCCATTTCATGTTCTGTGATGTTACATTAAATTCCACTGTGGTTATTGAGCCGCCTGTAGTGTTTATCAAAGTGCCTGGTCTTCCTTGCCCTGTCTCGTTGGATATGCTTGTTATTACAGGCCCTACAGGAGCTGCGCTTGAAAAATGAATTAAAGAGATAAGAATAGCTAAAACAATTAAAAATTCAGCTATCCTCTTCTTATTCTCATTAATATTTTCCATTTTTCTTTCTCTTTATCTTTGCCCTTTGGTAAACAGTCCATATAGTTCTCTGGTCTCGGTTTAGCAGGGCAGCAATCTGGCAGTATTTTAAATTAAAATTTTCCTTGAGATATTCTGTTAGAGCCTCAAGAAAGCTTAGAGAGCGGTCTTTGAATATGAAGAGAGGGACAAGAAAACTGATTTTTTTATCAAAATCAAATTCAGAATTCATCTTTTCTCTTGAGCTGTTGTATGCATCCCATACTGTCTTTTGGCTTCTGTTAAGAAAGAATGCAATATCCTTAAAGCGATAATTTAATTTTTCTTTTAGGTATTTTGTTACAGTCTCAAGAGAGCTCAATGAGTTATTGTTAAATATTTCAATAGGTATGAAAATTATCTCATTTAAGCTTAATTTTTCATATTGATTATATTCCTGGCTGTAGAAAAAACTGATATTCTCTTCCGCTCTCTCTAACTCTTTCATTTTTTCTTGCTATGTAAGTAAATAATTCAATAGCAAAACCGCTTAATTTTTAACTTAAATTCTTGTTCGCTTTCTCTCGACGCTAAATTCTTGCTATGTAAGTATTGTTTTTGCGTTTCTTTTCATTTAATTGAAATGAAAAGATTAAGAAAATTATTTACCAGTCTGCATGACCAACAAACTCAAGAGTTCCGTTGCAGTGGCCGCCGACGCTTAATGGAATCTGTATTTTCCAGTATGTTGCGTTTGTTGAGTCTCCATAATCCTCATCATTTGTTCTTACTGGAATCTTTAGTTGCATAGGAGTTGAGATGTTTGTAAGAGTAGCCATAGCACCGTAATCTACTCCGCTTTGCCGGGAATATTTCTCATATTCAATGCTTATACTGCCATAATCACATTCCATTGCCAGGTTATTTGGGTTTGTGGGATCGGTTGTTCCACCGTAGCCTCTTATAGAGATATTCACAGGAACATTGCCAAAATTTGTTACATTGGCAGGCATTTCTTCTGATGTTTCTGTAACTGAAAGGTTTCCGTAATCAATCTCTAATGGAACATCTATTGCAGTTACTGTGTTGACTGTTGCAGTGTTGCTGTCCGATACATTAAAATAATATTCACGCTCAGTAGCTTCTCCTCCTGTGTCAGTTATTGTCATATTGCATGTCCATGTTCCGTTTGTTGCATAATACCACACATCAAACAAACACCAGCATGTTGCGTTGTTTGC
The DNA here is from genome assembly GCA_028711925.1 of Candidatus Nanoarchaeia archaeon. GTDB lineage: Archaea > Nanobdellota > Nanobdellia > Woesearchaeales > CG1-02-33-12 > M55A3. Next base: position 2,582 of record JAQTRH010000046.1, read on the forward strand.
ATCTATCTGTCCGCAGCTGCAGTTGTTTTCTGTATCTTCAACAGTATAGTGGTTGTTGTTGTTGTCTGGACTGTTATCATTAACGCTTATATGAAAGAAGGTTGCGTTTGAAACCTCAACATCATTCCATCCGTTATAATCCCAAACATTGGCAGAGCAGTTTATTGTGGTTGTATTTCCAGGGCTGAGATCTATTGGGTCCGGGCTGATGGTCACACCTGTTATATTCGGCTCTGTATTCCATACATACAACTTTGTTGTGGTGGACATATTATTCCATCCAAAAACATTATAGCCAGCCATGCTCAATGAAGAGATCAAAGCTAATAGAAAGAATACAAAAAAGCCTGTGATTATGATTATGCTATCTCTTTTCATTTTTTAATCCAATTCTACATAAAAGTAGTATGGTGTTGAACTACTCCATGTTTCTCTTCCGTCTTCAGCGACTATCATCTGGAAATCGTAAGGCTCATTACTGTTCATATAGGCATCATGATCGTTTTCAATTATTGCTGCATAAATGAAGTTTGTTCCATCATATAGAAGAACCTCTTCAAACGAATCATCTCCAGGAGCAGCTCCATCAACATAAAGATTTGTTGTATAACAAGTGCTAGCAACAATCGTTCTTCCTGCAATCTCAAACTCATCATTATCCTGCGCATCAAATGTTGCAGTTATATTATCTTGAGCACCTCCATGATTCATTGCAGTGTTTTCTGCTTCTATGTGTGTTAGGTTAGAACAATTAGTGCTTCCCCATGAGATAGTGCCAGAGGCTCTTGTTGCATAAACCTCCCCAGTAACGCTTCCTGTTAATGTCCAGTCATATATTGCATATCCGCTTGAGTCAGACAATGCAAACTTACCAGTTACATTTCCAACATAAGCCTTCCACTTCTCGTTTTTTTGGTTTGAATCAAGATTAATTGTGAAAATGTAGCCTCCTGCAATACCACTTGTTGATCCGTTGTTGGTTTCATTCACCATTGTACCGCCGGCATTGCCCATGGTGGTATTGCTTACATAAGTTACAGTTGGACCTACTGGTACTGCATATACTCTAAAAACTAAAATAAAAACAAGCAATGCAGCCAGTATTGCTATTATGTTGTTTTTCATTTTCATCTTTCCTTATGACAGCTCCACATAAAACCAGTAAGTTGTTGTTGTGTCTTCCTGGCCAGGGTGTCCATCCTCCGCTACTAGCATCTGGAAATCATGTGCATCCACTCCTGTTTTGAAACCATCAACATTGCTCTCAAGCAAGGTTGTGAATATTATGCTTGTACTGTCTGTAAGCAAAACTTCCTTGAAAGAGGTTGTCTGGTATGATCCATCTACAAAAGTATATGCCATGTGGCAACTGTCAACGTCATTTATTGTGACTCCTCCTACTCTGAATCCAAGAGCATCACTATAAGTTTCATTGAATGTTTCAGAAAAGCCATCCAAATCAGTTTCATTTATTCCATAGAATGTTTCAAGAGTTGTTTCATTCATTCCTGCAGCTGCAGTGAAATCAACACAGGCTACGTCTGCCCAGACTACTCCACTTCCATTTGAGGCATAAATCTCTCCCTCCGGGTCAGCTATCTGCCAGTCATACATTGTGTTGTTTTGTGCATCATCCAAGGTTATGGTTCCTGTGATGTTTCCATAATAACCCTGCCATGCTTCTGTTGAACGCTTACTATAAATAGTAAGTTCAGTGACGTTTCCGGCTTCTGCCTCTATGCTCTTTTCTGCCTGTCCGGGAAACCTTGTAGAGCTTTCTGTTGTAATGCTTTCAGCATAAGTCGGCTCAATATCTCCTGCTGCATAAACATAGCTAACAGTTAAAAAGAATACAATAGCTGCAGATATTAGTATGATACTGACTTCTATTTTTGGTTTTTCCATCTAAAACACCTCGCAAATGTTTTTTTTTTGAGTTATGAATTTGATTTTTGTTCCATAACCATTATTTATCCAGAATCAGCAAAAGCATTTCATTCGCTATTTCTTTCACTCTCGCTAATCCTAGACATTTTCTCTATATTTTTTTCATTTATGATTATCGTGCCGAGCTTTCCCTTTATCTTCACAAAGCCGTTCTCGGCGCTAATCAACACTCCTCTTGCAATCTTGAACTGAGTTCCGTCTTTATAAGGCGCTTTGACTTTTTCGCCTATAAATTCCTCAAATACACTTTTAGCCATTTTCGTTTCTTCCGTTTTCTTTGACGCTATTTTAACTTTAGTATCTTTATTATTATTTTAGTATATTTATTATATACTAATACAATCTAGGATACATATTAGTATACTAATATTTAAATCTTTCCTTTATTTGATTAAACAAAAAAGGTCTTTTAATAAAAAATAGGCTTATTTAACTATCTAAACTTTTAAAAAAGAGTTTTAATAACTTTAAATTTAATTAAAATGGTTATTTATACTTTAAAATTGCTAGAAAAAGTTATAATTAATTATTTAATCTAAATATTGCTCATAAATCCTTTAAAAACTGATAAAAATGTTATTAAGCCTTGATTAAGAAAATAAACCTCTTAAAAAAATTAAACAATAAAATAAAAGTTAAAATATTTGAAAAATAGAAAAATATTAATTGCCCAAATAAACTTTCTCGAGAGCAAATATCATTTCTTTTCTGGACTTTGCTTTTCTTGCTTCCTCGGAAAGCTCTTTATCACCAACTACCTTTAAAATCCACATTGCAAAATCATTTTTATTTTTGTTTACGTGTTTCTTGAAAATACTATCATCCATAACCTTTAAAACATTCAGAAGCCCAAGAACATTTTTTGCAATAACCCCGTCGTAAGACATAAAGTACTTTCCAACAGGAACATCCTCAAAAAACTTTAATTTTTTGATAAGGGGCTTTAGTTGTTCAACTTTTTCCTTTATCTTTTCTTCATTTTCAGCGAGCTTTTTCTTGTTTTCCTCAATTGTTTGTTTTTGTTTCTTCCAATCATCCTCGAGAAATTTAAGCTCGTTAAGCTTTTTTTCAAGCTTATCATTAAGCTGTTTTTTTGAAACTTCCTTTAACTCATCCGCATTGCTTAAAGAATGGTATTCTTTCATTCCCTTGTAAAGGTTTTTTTCAAGAAGGTTCTTTTTCACTCCCTGGCTTTTTGTTATATTCAACAAATTAGAGAAAAATCCAGATGTTTTTTCATCTTGTCTTCCAGAATCATTTTCAATATCATGTTTTTCTTGAATTTCTTGTTCTTTTTTTAACTCAGCTTCATCTTTTTCCTTGTCTTCGTCAAAATCGCCTATTTCTTCTTCAGCTATCGGCTGAAGCTCATCAGGAATATCCTCAACATCATCTTCTCTTTCTAATTTTTCCTCTTGAGTTTTATTTTCCTGCTCGCTTTTTTGCTCCTCAATTTTTTCTTTTTCAGTATCTTCTGCTAGAGAAGGAAGCTCATCCGGAATTTCATTATCTTCTTTTTTTATTTCCTTATCTTTGTTTTTCATCAGTCCCTTTATTAAAGATTTGACCATTAAACGCCCCCTATGTATAATTCTTATTTTGAAATTATTTATATAATTTTTGTGACGATTTTAAAGTAGATAAAAAAATAATTACCTTTTTGGGGCGCCAGACCCCGCCTTTTTATGGCGGGGCACAGCGCAAATGCAATAAAAACATTATCTTAACTCAATGTAAAATGAAATTTTGTTATTATTATTTGGCTGAACATACTGCCTTAGGTTTGCTGGAACCCTGATTTCATAATCATAAAGTCCATAGCTGCCCTGAGCGCTTTGGTTTATTTTTGTGATAAAAATCAAATCTTGATTGCCGTTATAATATCCAGGATTTGCATCACTTGAATCCCATAATATCCCAGTTACAAAATTAGAGTTGTTTGTTGAGTTTATTATAGGAACATTTTCAACATTATGCCCATAAATATCAAATATGCCAGTTGCCATTACTTTTGAATCATAAGTGTAAGTTTTGTTTATTGAATCAATAAAATCAGAGAGGTTTAATGCCTCATCAACCTTTTCAAAATCTTCTATCCTTTGATTATTTGAGATATCCCTCCCAATTGCCATTAAACTGTTCCAGTCAATTACGCTGTCTGAATCAGCTGCATAAATATTTCCATTCATGTAAGTCGAGTTAAACCATCCTATAACCTGGGCCATTGAAGAGCCTGCAAGCATTATATCAGATATGATGCTGCCATAGTAAATATGGTTTACAGGAATAAAGAGAGTATTATTGGCTACATTGTTAGATTCATCTAGTTCTGTTATTGAGCCGTTTGTTTCATAAGGAGGGTCAACAACAACATGGATGTTGTATTTTCCAATTTTTGCATTCCAGTTTACACTCAAAGTTATGTTTGAGCCTGCCTGAATATCTATTATAAAGTCATTTCCTATTTGTTTTTCATAAGGCTCATCTTCAAAAAATTTTACATAAACATCTTTTGCATTTTCATTTCCTATATTATGAATAGTTGCATTCATCTGTACAATTTCACCTTCAACCGGATTATTGTTGCTGAAAATCAGTTCTGAAGTGTATACTGCAAAATCAGGATCTGTTACATTCAAAATTTTGCTTTCAGAATATCCATAGTTATCTGCCCTGTCAACACACTCTATTCTCCAAATATAATAGCCTCCTGTTAATGTTCTTGTAAAGTTTAAGGTTATGTTTTCAATAGGGTCATACTCTGTAGCATAAATGCTTTCATTTAATATCAGCGAGCAATTGCTTAGTTCTCCGTAATTGTCTGTAACATTGTATTGAAATATTACTGTATTGTTTGATACAGTAGTAGGATGTAAAGGCAAAATCGAGGTAACTATTGGCTTTGTTAAGTCAAT
>JAQTRH010000047.1 GCA_028711925.1 Candidatus Nanoarchaeia archaeon
ACGACGCTCTTCCGATCTCACTGCTCAAAAACAAGAAACGGATTGGTGACTTTGATAAGCGAGTTGAGGGGTCTGCCAAATTACGCGCATATAAATCTAAATGATAATTACAGGCATCCAAGGGCAGAGCAGGCAATAAAACGCCTGTCACCTTAATTAAAAATCAAGAAAAACTGCCCCAACCGGGGGTCGAACCCGGGCCTTAACCTTTCTGCAATATTTTCCGCAAGGTCAAATCCTATCCACTAGACCATTGGGGCCTGTAAAACAAATTTATTTGTTATTTATTAAAGCTTTCCATTGTTTTTATTTTATTAATTATTCATCATATAGTAACAACAAAACGAAACATTTATATATGCAAATTATAAATTAATGTATAGGTAAAGGAGTCATTATGAATAAAATCAAAACTGGAAATGAGAGTATAAAGGAAATCGTAGACAATTATATTTTTGACTCATACAACAGAACAATTGATTTTCTAAAAGATAACAGAGGATCTATTGCCCAAACTGCTCTTGGAGTATCAGAATTATATGCCGGGATAAATGGAGCTAAGTATGCAGGAGAATCGGGCAGTGTCTTATTTAAGTATTTAGTTTGTGTTCCAGTTTTATCTTGGGGTATCATCAACACACTTGTTGGGTCTATTAAAACTATCTATAATCCTAAAGAATTTATCAGGTCTAATAAAGAGTTTATTCCTTTTGAAATAGGTATTGTGGAAAAGATTAATATGTATAATAAAAACAAATAAAATCATCTAATAATCATTAAGGCTGATCTGGCCCTTTCTTTTATTCTCTTTTACTTTTATGAACTTCTGGCCCACCTGCTCTTTAACATTCAAGGCCACATTTCTTCCGAGAATCTGCACTAAAGTACCCAGCTCTGCTTTCTTTACATCGCCTATTGTTTTTATTTTATTGAAATAAAGCTTTCTTGCCCTTACCCTTCCAATACCTTTTAATTTCAACAATGCAAGCAATTCCTCTTTAACTCCATATTTTGCCCTTAACCTTATCTTCACTATCTCTTTTATAACATTCTGCATCTTTAATATTCTGCTTAGCTCTTCAGCAGCATATAAAAGCCAGTCTGCGTTGTCAAGCTTGTACTTTATCTCGCCCGGCCTTATATTGTACTTTTCCAACAAGGATTCCTCATCTGTTTCCTCAATCCAGTCTTTAAAAAACAAAGCTGTTTTTATTGAATTAATAAAATCATCATACTCAGTATCAAACATATCCGGCTCTTTTTCAAGCAGCTGCTCATTAAACTCAACAAGCTTTTCCTCTATTTCCTCAATCTCCTTTACCCTTGCCCTCAATAAAGGCCTCATCTCAATAGTATGGGCAACCATCTGCAGAAACGCAAAGTCAGGAGTATCTTTTTTCACATTTTTCAAGCATTCTATTATAAAATTTGCAGTTAAGGGGTCAAGGTAAAGCTCTGAAACTCTCTTGCCCAAAATTGTCGCCTTAACATCATCATTTAATATCTCATCTCCTGAAACAAAATCATCTTCAATGCTCATCTCAATAAACTTCCACTTATGAAGAAGATTCAACATCCTTATTATAGTGCCCTCAAGATGCTTCATATCTTCATATTGATGGGCCCAAAAGGTTCTTTCAAAAAAGCTTATTATCTCTTTTTTATTTTCAACAAATTCTGTTGCAATTAATGACAACAAGTAAGTCCTTAAAACAGGCTCAACTGCTAATTTTGAGTAAATATCTTCTGGCTCTCCCAGAATATAATTTTCATATATAGCATCCTTTTCTTTTTCTGTTGATGCAATTGCAATTGACTCGCCGTATTTGTCAAAACTTGGGCGGCCGGCTCTTCCAGACTGCTGCAAATATTCCAATACAGGAATCCATGCCATTCCATACGGGCCGCCGTATCTTTTCAAGTCTTTTATTATGACACGGAAAGCAGGCAGATCTACACCCAAGGCCAAAGTAGGAGTTGAGCAGATTATCTTTATTATTCCTTTCCTGAAAGAATTTTCAATTAATTCCCTTTGTTTTGAAACAAGGCCTGCGTGATGGAAAGCAATGCCTTTTTTTATGCATTTTGCAAGCCTTTCGCACTGTTTTGTCGGCCTTTGCAAAGCCCTTAAAATCTCCTCAGAAAGATCATCAAGCTGTTTATCCTGGTTTTTTATTTGTTTTGAGATATCTTCTGCAGATTTTTCTGCAGAACGTTTAGAATTAACAAAAACAAGGGCCTGCTTGTTTTTATTGATTGTATCCAAGGCTAAATTAATCACATGATTGTCAGTAGGCCTTAATATTTCCGTTTCTTTCATAAAGTCAAAGAATAATCTGTTCTTTAAAAGATTTGTTAAATGGGCCCGCGGAGATTTGAACTCCGGACCACTCGATTTCTCTCACCAGCCAGGATTTTCCTGAGGCCAATGTATCAGTCGAGCACTCCACCAGACTAAGCTACGGGCCCGAAAAAAAGCGCCTCTGACCAGACTCGAACTGGTGACCTTGCGGTTAACAGCCGCACGCTCTACCTGCTAAGCTACAGAGGCATATTTCAATGGGTTTTTATATTATTTATATAGTTTTCGATGTAAAATAAGAAGATTAATCTAAATGCTTTGTGCAGTTCATTAAATGAATGATATGCTTGTTGTCTTCTTTTATTTCAAATATGCTTACTGCAGTATTTCTCTGCCTTTCCATATTTTCAATCTCATCAAAATCCTTTCCTTCCATAATCCTTATTATAACCCTGTTTATTGCGCTGTGGCCCACAAAAACAACAGTTGAATCACTGTATTTTTTGTAAGCTTCATCAATTATCTTTTTGGCCCTTTTTTTCATGTCAGAAAGCTTTTCAAACTCATCTGTATTCTCTCCCCATTTTACTTCATTTGCTTTTTTACCGTCATATTTTCCGTGATGCCTTTCCCTTAGCTCTTTAACAAGAAAAAAGCCTGCGTTTTTATGGTATTTTGCAATCTCTTTTGCTGTGTCTGCTGCCCTTTTCAAATCACTTGAATATATTGCACTAATCTTCTCATCTTTTAATCTTAAGGCAAGCTTTTTTGCCTGCTGTTTTCCTTTTTCAGAAAGTTTTCCGGGCAGATGTCCCTGCACAATCCTGTTCTGGTTTTCAACTGTTTGGCCGTGCCTTGTAAGTATAAGTTTCATAAATTTAAGAACTTATAGCACATTAATAAAGCTATCTGATAAGAAAGATTTAAATATGAGCTATACAAGTGTCAGGGGAATGATTTTAGTTATTGACAACCAAAGCAAGTTTATTGAAGATATAAAACAGAGGATAGAGGAAAACAATATGGAGTGCAGAATATGCAAGCACTCTAAAGCCCCTTATCTCAGAAATTTAAATGATGTTGAGGGAGTGATTCTTTCTGGAGGTCCGGGAGACCCTTACGGCCCCCTTAACATAACCGCTGATTTGCTCGCGCTTATGAATTTTGATGTTCCAACCTTGGGATTATGCCTCGGTCATGAGATAATCGCTGTTGCAAACAAGGGCAAGATATCAAGGCTCAAAAGGCAGAACAAGATGGAAAAAGTATTCATCAATAAAAAAGATGACCCGATATTCCAAGGATTAGATAATGATGCTTTTATAAGAAAAAAGCATTACAGGCATGTGACAGAGGTTCCGAAAAACTTTGAGATTATTGCACATTCTGAAGCATGCCCTGTTGAGGCAATGAAACACAAGACAAAATACATATACGGCTTTCAGGGGCATCCAGAGGTTTCAGGAGACCAGGGAAATATTATAATGGATAATTTTTTTAATATATGCAAAAGCCTTAAATCAGAAAGCGAAGCAATAGAGCAGCTTGAGATAAAGGAAATTCCTGCTTAATCTTTAACTTCTATATCCATTGATTTAAGAATTTCTTTTATTTTTGTGCTTATATCCTCTGTTTTTATTTTATTGATATTTTCATCGCATATCAATATTTCCCGTTTTATCTGCGCTGCAGATTTTTCAATTTTTTCAATTCTGCTGTTTAAGTCTTCTATGTTTTTCCAAATGTGGTTTTTGTTTATTTCTGAGGATAATTCTTTTATTCTGCTGTTAAGAGTTTTTATTTTGTTCTTTAATTCTTCAATAAATTTTTTATTGAACTCTGATATTATTGAAATATATTTGTTTATTACCTTTTCCTTTAATCCAAGGTTTTTGTTTTCAATATTTTTTCTTAGATTAGAAAATAAATCAACTAATTTATCTGTTTCAATATTTTTAATTGCATTAAACGGTTCTGAAATTAAAAGGTTAACAGAATTTTCATCAAGGGAGATTTTGGCGAATTTCCTTAACGCCCTTGACAAAGGCGAAATTTTGTATGCTATTTCGTCAGAAAGCTGCTTTTTCTTTTCTTTAGCTTCATCTAACTTTTCCTGTGTTTCTGAAAGTTTTTTGAAATCATCAGAATTTTTTATTTCAGATGTTTTTTCATTCAGCTTTTTGATTTTTTTGTTTTCCTCATCAAGGTTTTTCTCAAGGTTTTTCTTTTCCTGGTTAAGCTCTTTGTTTTTTTCATCAAGGTTTTTTATTTTTTCAAGAAGGGATGAGATTTCCTGGAATTTGTGGGTGTCTGAACTTTTTAACTTTTTTTCCAATTCTGTGGAAAGGCTGTTTATCTGTTTTATTTTGGATGCAACCTGGCTTGACTCGTTTGCGAAAAATTCCTGCAAAACAAAGTAAGACTTCTGTGTTGCTTTTGTGTATTCCTCAAGAATTTCCTTCATATTATTTATTTTACTGATTATATTTTCTGAATTGTTTGATTCTGAAATCCCTGCAAAAAGCTTTTTTATATTATCCATGAAATATCTTGTTTTATGAAGATATGCCTTCCTGTTGCCTTCCATTATGGTTATGGCCCTTGGGGGAATGTTTTTGTTATGAAGTTCTGCATTTTCAAGTTCATTGCAGGTTTTTGACATTTCATCTAATATCTCATCCAGCTGCTCAAGAAATCCCTGTGCAAAAGACTTGATTTCGCTGTTTTCAAGCTTGTTTTCAACAAAACTATGCAAACCTTTTCTTTCTATTATTATTGGCTCTTTTTTTTTGAAAAGCCTGTCAAGAAATTTTATCATAAAGACAAAAAACATTAAAGTTTTATATTTCTTTCCAAAATTATTGCTTTTCTTTTGAGTAGTAACAAAAACAAAAAATTTATAAATTAGATTTAAATCAATATTTTTATAATGAAACTGGAGAGGGGAGACCCAAATAATTTAACTGGAAATTTAATAGCATATTCAAGAACTGCAGGTTCAGACAGAGGTTCTACTGCTTTTTTTATGGAAGATGATATTATATCCCTATATCTGACATCAGACAAAAAAAATTTAGTTAAGAAGATTGAAGAATTTGAAATGGATATTGCCTCAACCACAAAGATTTTTAAATCTTATAATGATGATAAATCTCACATAAAAACTATGTCATTCTATTTGTCTGAATTATATTTATGTTCAGAAAAAGGTGATTTGCCGGTTGGCATTGATGATGATTTAATTTTTTCTGGTGAATATCTCACAATGAATGAATGTGATGAGTCCATCAATAAGGTAGCTGAGATTTATATAGATAATTTAATAAATCAAAAAACCAGAAAAGAATATAATCCTTATAAATGTAATATAAAAATTTTAACTTATCAAAACATTGATAAAAATAAAATACAAGAATACATAATAAGTAATTATGTGGTTCCAATGAACAGGGCGATTAAGCAGGGCTCATTTAAGGATTTTGATGATTTAAGGAGAAAGTTCATAACAATGTTCAGCAGCGGTTATCCAAGCAGCTTGGAAGATTTTATTGAAGTTACAAACTTAATAAAAAAAAATGATAATGGAATCTTAATATCCAACTACCTAAATAAGATATCTGCAATTAAAAATGAGGATTATGAAAAGGCAGGGCAACTGAAAAAAGAGATAGAAAAAAACAAGCTTGTTTAGTTTCTCATTATTTTATGGAAAGCAAACACAAACATTCCGGCTGTCCAGCTGAATCGGTTTTCGCTGCTGTAGAAAAGGGTTTCAACTCTTTTGCCCTTTTCGTTGTAAACCTCTGATGATGTGTCATAATCGCAGATCAGCTTTGCTATCCTCCTCAGCTCATCTTTTGCCTGTTTTTTCATTCCCATTTTATTTTTAGCTATTGCGTCAAAGCACCCTATCCAGGGCCATGAAAGCCCGTTGTGATATCCGGGCATTCCGAATATTGAATTTATTAAAAAGATTTTATGAAAAGGGTATTTAGGATAGTTGGTCATCATAGGAACCTTGTCAAGCTTATTTTTTTTTATGAACTGCTGTATTTTAACTGATTTTTTCTTGTCTGCTATTCCCCATACTATTGCAAGGACATTTCCTGTGGATGAAAAATAGTTTTGTTTTTTTGAGTCAATCCAGTCAATGTAATAGCTTTTGTTCCAGAACTTTCTGTTAAGCTCTTTTTTCAGCTTTTCAGCCATATCTGCATATTTTTTTTCATCTGCTTTTTCTTTAATCATTGCTGAAAGTGCGCTGAAATCAACTAATGCCTTGTAATAGCATACGTTTGTGAACATTATTTCGCCGTGCTTTAGTGCTGTCTCAGACCAGTTTGCCCCGAAAAATTCATTGATAAGCACATTTTTGTCTTTGTCCTGTTTTGCTGTCCAGTCTATTGCATTTTTTATCTTAGTGTAATTCTCCCTGAGAAATTTGATATCTCTGCTGGTTTTTATGTAGTCATGGCAGGCCATAACAAAAGTGGGGTTTTGCAGCATTGACTTGCCAACAAAGTAGCTTGCATGATAGCAGGGAAGGTTTAATCTCCATTTAACATTTATCCTGAGTATGCTGAGATAATAAAAAGGGTCTGAAATTCTTTTTGCAATCATTCCATTATTTCTTTGGTATTTAAGATAGAGCATAAGATTTCTTTTTACTGCATAAAAATCCTTTAGTTTGTTAGCCCCAAAAGATGCAAAGAAAGAATCCCATGACCAAAGTGTTTTTCTGAGTTTTCCTGTGATTATGCCGTCAGGGTAATAGTTGGCTCTAAGGTCCCTGACTGCTATTTTATATGCCTTTTCTATGATGTCCATTAAACCTCTTTTAAACTGTTTTCTGATGCTGAAACAAACCTGATTCCAAGGCCGGATTTTAAAACAGCTGAAATCAAGGCCATATGCTCTTTTCCAGTGCCAGAGATTATGTTAACAGCAACCTCTGTGTCCGGGATCTTATTGCATATATTTTTTCTTATTTCCTCTATAATCTCATTTAAATCCTTGTTTATGTCTATGACTATAAAATCAGCCTGTTTTGAGCATGAGAATTT
>JAQTRH010000048.1 GCA_028711925.1 Candidatus Nanoarchaeia archaeon
ATACTTGCACTCTCCTTTTTTTATCTGCTCAAGAAGCTCTTTTGCATAATGCAGTCCATTCACAACAACAAAGGTTAAATCATGGCCATTAATCATTATATTCCCTTCCTTAACATTCTTTAATCCCCTTATCTGGTTGAACTCAAGGATTTCCAAATCCTTTCCTGTCTCTAGCTCATAAGCAGTCCTTAATGCAGCTTCCATTACTCCTCCTGTTGCTCCAAAAAGAGTTGCCGCCCCTGATGAAATTCCCAAAGGAGCGTCAAAGTTATCATCTTTTAGATTATTAAAGTTTATTCTGTGATTTTTTATCATCCGGGCAATCTCTCTTGTTGTTAATACATAATCAACATCTTTGTTGAGCTCTTTTCTCTGAGCCTCAAACTTTTTTGCAGTGCATGGCATTACACTTACAACAACTGCATTTTTCTTTTTTATCCTGCTGTTCTCAATATAGTAATTTTTTAAAACTGCCCCAAACATTTCATGAGGGCTCTTGCATGTTGAAACATGATTTAATAATTCTGGATAGAAATGCTCTATGTATTTTATCCATGCAGGGCAGCATGAGGTTATCATAGGAAGGTTTTTGTTGTTCTTTAATCTTTCAACAAGCTCTGTTGCTTCCTCCATTATTGTTAAATCAGCCCCGAACTGGGTGTCAAATACCTCTTTAAAGCCGAGTTTTCTTAATGCAGAAACCATCTTTCCTGTAACTAAAGTTCCTGGCTCTAATCCAAATTCCTCTCCTAATGAAGCCCTAACTGCGGGTGCTGTTTGGACAAAAACATGCTTGCTTTTCAGTGCCTTTTCAACTTCTTTTATTGAGTCTTTCTCATATATTGCATTTGCAGGGCAAGCCAAAATGCATTGCCCGCAATGAATGCAGACAGAATCATCTATTCTTCCCTCAAAAGCAGGTGTTATTTTTGTGTGGTATGAGCGGTATGCAAAATCAATTGCATTTACATTCTGCATCTCACATGCCTGAACGCATTTCCCGCATAAAATGCATTTGTTGTCATCCCTTACTATTCCTATTCCTTCATTAGGATTGTGTATCTTTCCTATTGTTGAGAACCTTGTTTGCCTTATTCCTACATCCTTGGCAAGAACGCAAAGCTCATGTTTTTTTGTTTGTGTAAGATGCTCTCTGTGCTCTGAAATCAAGAGCTCTGTATTAATTTTCCTTGCTTTTAAAACGCGCTGTGATTCTGTGTCAATAATCATCCCTTCCTTAACATTTGTTGAACATGAGGGTATCATTTTTCCATTAACTTCTACAAGGCAGACGCGGCAAACTGACTTTGGATGAAATCTCTCGCTGTAGCACAGAGTTGGAATTTTTATTCCTTGTTTTTTTGCAACCTGAAGTATTGTCTGCTCTTCTTCGCACTTTATTTTTTTTCCGTTAAGAGTTATTTTCATTTTATTTTTTCCTGAAACTCATTTTTAAAATACTTAAGCTCTTTCATAATATGGTTTACAGATGACTGCCCAAGCCCGCATAATGAAGTATCTCCTATAACACCGCATAATTCCTCTAAAAGCTTAAGGTCTTTTCTTTTTGCCTTTTTCAATGATATTTTCTGCAACAGCTCAAGAACCCTTATATTGCCTTCCCTGCATGGAGTGCATTGCCCGCAGCTTTCAAACTCAAAGAATTTTGAAATTATTGCTGAAATATCAAGAATGCTTCTTGTCTCATCAACAAGAATTAATGATGATGCCAGCATAGCCCCTTTTTTTCTTATCGGCTCGCAGTCAAGTATTAAGTTTTCATCATAGGGAATGCATCCTCCATAGCATCCAAAGTAAATTGCCTTTATGTTGTTTTTTGGCCTTGTAATTTGAATTGCTTTTTTTAATGGAATTCCAAGAGGAAGCTCGTAAACTCCTGGCTTTCGAACATCGCCTGAAATGCAAAAGAGTCTCCAGTTATCATTCCAGTTCTTGTCAGTGAAAATTAAGGGAAGGTTTGCAAGGGTTTCAACATTATTAACTAAGGTAGGCATTTGAAAAAGCCCTTTTCTTGATGGAAAAGGAGGTTTTATCCTGGGGTTTCCCCTTTTACCCTCTATTGACTCTATAATTGCGGTTTCATCGCCGCAGACATATGCTCCCCCTCCTATTATTATATGAAAATTAAATGTTATGTTAAGATTTTTCATTGCTTTTTTTGCAGCTTGAATTGCTTTCTCTATGTTTGGCCTTAAATAAGAATACTGGCCTCTCAAGTAAATATATCCTTCTTCTGCGCTTATCGCTCTTGCAGCAATGAGCATACCCTCTATCACATTTAAAGGGTTTTTTTCAAGAATAAATCTGTCTTTAAAAGTTCCGGGCTCGCCCTCATCTGCATTGCATATTATGTATTTTTTTACTCCTTCTCTTGACATTGTCATTTCTATTTTTTCACCTGTTGGAAAATTAGAGCCTCCTCTTCCTTTAAGTTCTGATTTTTTTATTTTCTCTTTAATTTCCTCTGGGCTCATCTGCAATGCCTTTCTCAATCCCTTAAAATTTGTTTTTCTGAGTATTTTCATCTTAGCCTTGATATTATCTTTTTTATTTTATGCTCATTTAAATTGCCATAAACTTGATCATTTATCATCATTGCAGGAGATTTGTCGCAGCAGCCGAGGCATGAGACAATTTCAAGTGATATTTTTTTGTCTTTTGTTGTCTGGCCTGATTTTATTTTTAACAATGACTCAAGAAATTTTATCAGCGTTACTGAATTATTAAGATAGCAGGAAGGGCTGTTGCATATTCTTATGATATATTTTCCCTTTGGCTCTGTGTAAAGCATGTCGTAAAAAGTTATTACTCCGTAAATTGTTGAGAATGGAATATTTGTTTTTTTGGCTATTTCATGTGCTGTGTTTTTTGAGATATATCCGAATTTTTCCTGTATTTTGTACAATAAAGGCAGAAGAAGAGGCTTTCCATCAGGCCCTTTAATAACTTCGTCTATAATCATGCCAATTTCATCTGAAGACATCATCCACCTCTTTTTTGCGGCCATTTATTGAAAGGCTGGCCAACCAAAACATAAACAATAATAAAGAAAACGAAAAGGGCCTATAAATAATTTATGATTTTAAAAAAAGAAAAAAAGATTTAATAAAATTTTATGTTTTATCTAAACAACATGTTTGTCCTGGATGAGTATCTGCATCATTTACATTGTATATTGGAACTTCATTCCCAGGACATGCTGTACCATCAACCCAATGACCCTCATGCGAAGTAGTAGCTCCATGGTAATCTTCACATCTTTTGCCTGCTGTTGTTTCATTAAGGTTTTGTAGCCATTTGCCCATGCTGCCTGTGTATATCAATATAAGAACAACCAACACCACAAGAACTAAAAGAGCAATCACAATTGCGTTCATTGGAAGGCTTTGGCCTCTTTTTTGTTTCATTTTTTCACCTCATGTTTAATATAATGTTTATATCTTGCCTTTAGCTATTCTAGTATTTAAAATTATCGCTATTAGCTGCATATATCAAGGGTTAACATCAGACTCTCCATATCAGTGGGAATAACATATGTCCTGGAAATCCTGTCAACATTTCCTGAACATTTGCCGTAACTCCTTTCTACAATAGTATTTTCGCCGGTATTATACTTTCTTACAATGTAAGCCTTAAAGTGGTAGGGCTTTTCCCATTTCTCAAGTGTATTATTAAATATTTCTTCTATAACCTCTTCTATTTTTTCACGTGAATCTCCCCTATTGCCGTCGTCATCGCAGTCTATTCTGTTGAAACCTGCGCAGTCCCGAAAAAGGTCTGACATAGTGCTTTTCTTGCAGTCAGTTGTTGTCTTAAGCAGAACATTTATCATATTTGACGCCAGCTCTGAATCAACATAATCTCTTTTAGCATCTGAATTTGGTTTTAGCACCACAAATCTCACAAAAAACAGCAATCCCACTGTTATTAAAAGAACTATTATAACCAATCCAACTATTTCTGCCTGTGATTTTTTCCCAATCATTTAACCGTAAACCTCAACAGTCAATACCCCAAAACTATAAGAATTAGTTACAGGATAGTAAAGCGAAACAGGAACTTTAGTGGATGATTGAAACTTTTTATTTGGTAGTGTTCTTTCATAAACAATCCAGTTTTCAGGAGAATAAGGATAAATATTCTCAATGTATATCTTGCTGTAACCAAAACTGTCAAAGTAGTATTCATTATTTATTCTCTCATATGCAGGTTCTTTTGATATATTAGCTAATGCCTTTACTTTTAGAACATCAAAACAGTCATCAATAACTATGTTTGCAGAAGTGGGAGAAGTGCACTGCAGCTCAGGAAGAAAAGAAACAAGCTGGGCTGTCTGTATTGCCTTAAGGTCAAACTGATGTTCGCCTGTATCTTCTATAGATGTGCGCATAAATTTCATATAAAAAATCAAGCCAAAACCAACTAATACAAAGAAGATAAGAAGTACCGCTATTGTCTCAAACATCTTTATCTGCGCTTTTTTGTTTTTCATTTTAATATAGTGTTGGGCATGAAGCTTTTTGCAAATTTTCATTTCTTATCTCAAGATCTCTTTTAGAATCTATAATAGCATCAATGTTGTTTAAGGAATAATCAATTTCAAAGGGGGTGATTGTATAAAAACAGCTTGGGTTAGAATGAAAAATTCTTTGTAATTCTTCTGTTCTTTCAGCGTAAACCATGCTGACTATTTCCATCTTTTTAAGAGCTTTTTCCAAATTGCATATGTAATTTTTAGCGTCCCCGCTGAACATTGCCCCTATAATCATCTCATCGCCAAGGTAAGGGGCATCGCTAAAATACTCAAAATTTTTTAATGATTTTTTGTATTGATAAAAACTTATTTTATTATTACCAGAATCAATATTTATTGCTATAACCTCATTATCCTTCATATTCTCTAAAAAGTAAGGCAATGATGCTTGATCCGGCTCGGGGTCATTAAAGAAAACAAAAGCCAGTTTATGCCCTGAGTTACTCAAGTCTGAAAGGCTGTTTTTGTCAACTAACTGCTTGGTTAAACCTTGAGGCAGCTTATAATAAATCTCTTTTCCCTTTGTTGAATCTACTATTATATATTTGAAATTAGGGGTTGTCATGTAAAGAAAATTAGAGATATGGTATGGAAAACCCCAAGGCAAAGACCAGGTAAGCATTGTTCTTCCTTCTATTATCTCAGGCGCAAATACTATCTTGTTTTTTGTAATATCACTTGTTATGCTCCCAACTGAAATTGAGTCGCAGCTTACCTCAATCTTGGTGTCTGGAATGCTTATTGGGGTAACAGTGTTTGAGCTTACTTCCGCCCCTGCCATTATCGTCTGCATATTTGTTAATATTGTATTTGAAATAGTAGTATCTGAATTGCTTTTAAGTTTTAAAACAATTGAACCAAAGAATAATAGTATAAGAACTCCCGCTATCAAGATAAAAACCCAGTTAAACTGTACCTCAATCACCCCTTTTTTTGAATTCATTTTTGAATATTCTTTCCCAAAAGAATTATTTTTTTTTCTTTTTTTTGTATTTTTTAAGCTCTGCAGTTGCAACTATTGATAATTTTTCAAAAACATCTTTTGGCCTTTTCTCTTTCTTTGGTTTTTCTTTTTTTACTGTTTCTTTCTTTGGTGTGGTCTTTTTTATTATCTGCTTGGTTACAGTTTTTTTTATTACATTTTTTTTCTCTGGTTTTTCAGGCTCTTTAGGAGTTTCTGTTTTTGCAATATCAAGCCTTCCATGTATTTTATTGCCTGCATCACTTTTATGCTCTGTTGAAAAAGTGTTGAAAACCTTATCATGGTCCTTGAAATGCTGCCTGTCCTTCCTTAAGTTCTCCATAGCCTGCGCTCTTCTAAGTTCAAGAGAGCTCTCGTGCGGCTTTAATGCAGGAGGAGGCGTTCTGAATGGTGTTCCTGTAGACGGCTTGAACGCTGTTGGTGTAAATGGTTTAAATGATGAAAATGTATTTGTAGCTGGTTTGTTTTTATCCTTCTTGTTTTTGCCTTTAACAACAAAAAGGTATAGTATTCCTGCAGACAAGAATATTATTCCAAGTATTAAAAGGAACCATGGCCAGAAGCTGCTTTGCGGCTTGGAGTTTGGATCATTAGGGTCAGTTCCATGCTTTTTAATTTCATCATAGTCTGAATAACCGTCTCCGTCTGTATCTTTCTTTGTCGGGTCAGTTCCATGTTTGTGTTCATCATAGTTTGTGAGACCGTCTCCGTCTGGGTCCTCATTGGAGTCATCAAAGTCTAGTTTTAGCCCGTACTTTCTTTCCCAATCATCAGGCATTCCGTCATTATCTTCATCATTATTTTTAGGGATTACTATTTCAATTGGCTTTTGTTTGCATTCATCGTATTCGCAGTATCCTGATTCGCAGTCAGAATCTTTATTGCAATTCTCTCCTATGCTGCATTTCTTTGCTTTGTATTCTGCACAATAGCCCCCGCAGTCAACATCTGTCTCATCCTCATCAAGGCGGTTATTTTCGCATGTGTCTATTCCAGTACACATTCCAAGGGAAGTGTCACATTTTCCTGACTTGCAGTCTGAATTATCCTTGCACCCTCTTCCTTCTATACATGGATCGCAAGAGCCTCCGCAGTCTTTATCTGTTTCATCTCCATTCTTTACCTCATCAAAACATGTTGGCTCTGCACATCTGTTGCTTGAGTTACAGAATCCGCTAATGCAGTCTTCATCATCAATACATTTACTTGTCAAATCGCACTTAGGGCATTCTCCTCCTCCACAGTCTTTATCTGTTTCATAGCCATTCATTATGCCATCATCACACTCTGAGGGCTTCTTAAATGAGTCAACTGTTACTCCATCGCTTATTCCATCCTGGCTTGTTGAACCTGCATTATTTTTTGCTTTTACAACAAAGAAGTATTTCTTGCCTTCTGTAAGGTTGATTTCATTGCCTTCATCATCTTCATCAACCCACACCCACTCATTTTCTTTATCTGTTTCTGTCCAGTTAACTGCTATATCTCCATAGCTATCCTCAATCTTGTAAAGGAAGTAGTCAATTCCAGACAGGGGTGTTTCCTCTAATGTCCATTTAGCCCTGATGTTATATGTGTAGTATGTGTATTCATGGAATTCT
>JAQTRH010000049.1 GCA_028711925.1 Candidatus Nanoarchaeia archaeon
GCCATAAAATACTTTGTCTCAAACTTAAACTTTGGCATATAAACATCTACTTGTGTTTTATGAAGCATGCCTTTTAATTCATTTAATTTTTCATTGTTTATATCAATTGATTCTAAATCTTCTTTTGGAAGAATTACAAGCATTGATAATTCATTTCCTTCATAAGGCATCTCAATTATCTGCATTTCGTTTGTCTCAGCATAATTGAATTCTGCTTTATCTCCTGTCAAGCTCATCATATCTACCTTAACTGTCTTTTCAGGGCTTACTTTAAAATCAGCTTCCCTTGTTTTACTTTTGTCAAACTGCAAAACCCAGTCTCCCTTGAAATAAATTGCATTAGTTAAAACAAGCCTTGTATCATAGGTTATTGCATCTTGAGGCATCAAATCCTTTATCTTGTTTCTTGTTTTATCCTCAACCCAGTTATTTATCGTTAACCTTGATTTTTCAGTTTCACCCATAAAATCAAGATTAGTTACATCACCATCATAATACCTTTTTATTGTGCTGAAGTATTCATCTAAGAATTTATAGTCTTTTTGGGCCCACAAAGCATTTGCAGTTGAAAGCTCATACTCTTTATTTCCAATGTTCATGTTGTTGTAGAGCCTTGCAAAGGCAGGCCTTCTTACATCTTCATCAGGAAAGTGAAACACTTGTTTTATTTCATCTGCTGTCTGGCCTCTTGCTCCCTCATAAGTCATTGCCATTGCGGTTGATATGCTGTAAGGCGAGAAAAATATATTGCCCTGCTTTTCATCCTTGTATTTCGAGTAAAGATCAAATGCAAATTCGTTGTTTGCGTCAACAACTTCATTAACCTTTTCTGGCGTTGCTTCGCTGTCATCCTTCAGCTCTGCCTTAACAATGCATCCAGATAAAAAACCACACAAAATAATTAATATTAGTCCGATTGAAATATAGTTTTGTTGCATTTTATTTATTGTAGAATTAATCTTTATAAAAAGATTTTGCTTTATTTAGCTTCAAACCGAAATAAGAACTGGAAGAAACTTTATTCAATCTTTAATGCTTTCATTATTTTATCAAGTTTTTCATTAATCATATTAAGGCCGTTGCCAGAAATATCACCAGAACTTAATTTATTCTTTTTTGCAAAGCATTCATCACAGTAAACAGGCTTAGTTGAGGTTGGCTTGAAAGGAACTTCGCATTCTTTTCCGCACGAAGAGCATATAACCTTGGTCATCTCAGCTTCACGCCTTTTTCTGTCGCGATTATCAGAGTCTCTCCTTGGATTTCTTCTTCCTTCTCTGTGTACATCTTCAAAACTTCTTTTGTCTCTGTTGTCTCTCCTTGGACGACTATCTTTATTAAAATCTCTTTTACCTTTTCTTTCTGTTGAATTTTCAAATCTTGCCATGAATACATAAATTCAAGTGATTATATAAACTTATGCAAAATTTCTGGGAATGATGAAAAATAGTATTAGTAAGATATAATAAAAAGTTGATTATTATAGAATTATGAATCTTTCTTATTTAAATTAATTTTGGCAATATTTATATACTCTTTCTATGATATTATAAGCATGATAAAGGCAATTATTTTTGATTTTGACATGACCCTGATTGATTCACGTAGTGTGGCAAGCAAAGCAATAAGGGATATGAGAAATAAATATAAATTGGATATTGGAATGACTGAAAAAGAAATTTGGGATGGGTCTCATGTATCATTAATGAAGAAAATAGCAGAGATTAACCATAACAAGTATTCATGGGAGAAAATAAATAAATTGAATAAAAAAATATTAAACAATCATTATTAAAAATGCATTATCAATGATTTAGAAGATCTAATAACAATAATAGAAGAAGGAATATATTTTGGAATTGTTTCAAGCAATTCAGGGGAAGTTATCAACAATGTCTTAAACAGGAATGGAAATGACAGACTGGAATTTGCAGATATTTTTGGGATTGAGGATTTTAAAAGCCATTCCTCAAAATCAGGTGTAATAAAATCAATAGTTGAAAAATATGGGTTTGATAAGGATGAAGTTATGTATGTTGGAGATAGTGATAAGGATATAATCAACGCAAAAGAAGCAGGAGTCATTCCTGTTGGCGTTGTATCAGGGCTGCACAAACACGAAGAATTAAAGAAAGCTGGAGCTAGAATAATAATCAACAGATTAAAAGATATTAAAGAACATCTCAAATAAAATTAGCTTTTCAAATTTTGAAATTAAAAAAATAAAAAATTACTCTTCAAGGCTTGATATGTCTTCTTTTTCAGCAAAAAGGTATTCCTTTAGCTCTTTTGCAAAGTTCTTATCATGCTGCCTTATCCATTCCAAAATCATAGCAGCATGCTCTTTTTCCTCGTTTGCATTGTGCACTAATATCTTTTTCAAATTTTCATCAGTGCATACATCTGCTCTCTGATTATACCAGTCAGTTGCCTCAAGCTCTTCTTTCAATGAGTCAATTGCCCTTTTCATATCAAGTGTTTTATCTTTTAGCTTATTTCTATCTTCATGCAACATTTTACCACCCTTACTGAGCTTGTTTTATTAGTATATAAAACTTTTCAAATTAGTCTATTAAAAGAAAGTTTTAAATATAGAATTAGCTTGAGGAACATAAAGGAGGTATTAAAATGGTGAATTACGGAGGAGGTTTAATAGGAATTATTGCACTTGTGTGTGCAATTTGGGTAATATACGATGTGTGGACAAACAACAAGAAATTAAGTAGCGGAGCAAAGATTGTTTGGACAATATTTGCTGTATTGTTCAACATAATTACTGCAATTGTATATTACTTTATCGGAAAGAAAAAATAAATTATTTTTTTATTTTTTATTAATCAATTTCTAATTCAGTTTTAGGAATTTTGCTCTGTAGTTAACTTTCTTTAATATGTCAAGGATGAGTGATAGTAAAAATCCAAATCCTATTGCAATAATCCAATCTATAAGGGGAATTGGGACAGTTTCAAATACTTGATTTAATGGAGTATAAATTATAGCCACTGTCGCGATTAAGGAAACAGCGGAAGCTATGACCAAATAAAGATTAACAAATGGTGACCTGTTTAGTGTTGTTTTTCTGAAGCTTCTGAAATTAAATGCCCCTACCACCTCTAAAATTATCAGGGTTAAAAGCGCTGTTGTTCTTGCATCTTCTACTGACTGCCCTAAATAATTAAATGCAAAGTAAAAGGTTGCTAAAACAAATACTGTCATCAGGGTTCCTACAAATACCAGGAGCTTGACAAATTCCTTATTGAGCAGGTTTGTATCTTTCCTTGGCTTTGCATCCATTATGTCTTCTGAGGACTTGTTTAGCCCAAGTGTTATTGCAGGAAGATTATCTGTAACTATATTCATGAATAATATCTGCAGGGCCAAAAGAAGAGGAAAGGGCCACCCAAAAAAAGGAATCAGCAATACCCCGAAAAAGAGTATCATGAGTTCTGAATAGTTGCATGAAAGCTGATATGTTACAAACTTTCTTATATTGTTAAATATAGTCCTTCCTTCTTTGATTGCATCAACCAACGTTACAAAATTATCATCCTTTAAAGTTAAGTCGGCAACAGACCTTGAAACATCTGTTCCGTTTTTTCCCATTGCAACACCAATATGGGCTTCCTTTAATGCAGGAGCATCATTTACACCGTCACCGGTCATTGTTACAATTTCGCCGTGTTCTATCAATGCCCTCACAATTCTCAGCTTATGTTCTGGCTTGACCCTTGAAAAAATTACTGTGTTTTTTATTTTCCTGAAAAATTCTTTGTCAGAAAGATTATCAATCTCATATCCTTCTATTATTTTTCCTGAATTAAGCCCAATCTGTTTTGCTATGGATAGCGCAGTTTCTTTGTCATCACCAGTTATCATTTTTATTTTTATTCCAGCTCTTTTGCATTTCAGGAGAGCATCTTTAATGCCTTCTCTTGGAGGGTCTTCCATTCCAACAAACCCCAGGAAAACAAAACCATCTTCTTTTATGCCTGAATCTCTTGTTTCTTTATAAGCAAATGAAAGGGTCCTGAATGCGCTGGAAGCCATCTTCTTTTTTTCTTTTAGTATTTTCTTTTTGTCTTTCTCAAGAAGCCTGAATACACCATTATTTTTTTGGATGTGGGTGCACTTTTCAAGAATATATTCCAATGCCCCTTTAGTGTACACTATCTTTTTTCCCCTTTCCTTGCAAAGCACAGACATCATCTTTCTTTCAGAGGAGAAGGGAATTTCATCAATTCTTGGATCAAAGTCCTCTTTGTATACATCTGCTTTTGATGCCATAACCAGAAGGGCAGCTTCTGTAGGAGTTCCAAGAATCTGAAAAATCTTGTCTTCACCTGTTCTTTTTATGCTTGAGTCATTGCATTGCACTGCCGCCTTTAAAATAAGGTTCATGTTTTTATTTTTTAAAGGGTCAATCCTGGCCTTGTTTTTCAGGAAATTGCCATTTCCCTCATATCCCACCCCTGTAACATCAACTGTCTTGTTATCAAGAAAAATTTTCTTGACAGTCATCTCACCTTTTGTTATTGTCCCTGTCTTATCTGTGCAGATTATTGTTGTTTCACCAAGTGTTTCAATTATCGACATCCTGTTTACTATTGCGTTTTTTCTGGCCATCCTTAATGAACCTGCTGAAAGCGTGGTGGTAAGGACAACTGGAAATCCCTCAGGAAATGCCGAAACGCACATAGCTATTATTAAAGTCATAAGACCTACCCAATCCATTTCTGAAACTTCTGATTGGAATAAGATTATAATTCCTGTAAGAGAATCCATGACAACTGCTATGAGCGCCATATATTTAGAAATCAGGTTTACTTTCTTTTGCAGAGGAAGCTGTTTTTCTGCCGTTGATATCATCCCAGCTATTTTTCCAAAGCTGGTTTTCATACCTGTGCTAACTACTTTTGCAGTGCATTTTCCGTCAACTATAAATGAACCTGCAAAAAGCTGGTTTTCCTTTGAAGCCTTTTTAATATTTCTTGTTGCAGATTTTTTTATATCATCTGATTCTCCTGTTAAAACAGCTTCATTAACCAAAAGGTTTTTTTCAGATAGTATCACGCAGTCTGCAGGAATCTTTTCCCCATTCCTCAAGGAGATTACATCGCCTGGGACAAGTTGCCTAGTTGGAATCTCTTTTTCAGCGCCCTCCCTGAACACGATTGTGACAGGCATTACCATTTCCTTTAGTTTTTCAATGGACTTTTCTGCCTTGTATTCCTGCAAGAATCCTGTTGCTATAACAACTAAGATAACAACAAGAATAACATAGGCAGTAACCGATTTTCCAACAAAAAAAGAAACAAGCATTGCAAACAACAGCAAGTATACTATAAAGTTGTTTTTTACCTGCCTTAAAAGTATAGTAAACAGTGAGGTTTTCCCAATATCCCTTATCTCATTAAAACCGTATTGTTCAAGTCTTTTCTTGGCCTCTTTTTCTGTTAACCCTTCAATTGTTTTTTTAGCCATTTTACTTGTGGTTTTTTTCAATTTTAGGGTGTTCATGCCCGCTTTTCATTCTTTCACCAAGGATTTTCAGTTCCTTGTTTTTCTCTGTTTCATACTTTTTTCTGTTCATTTTGGCCTTTTCAATGAGCCTTGAGGTAAATTCACCCCCTAAAAAATGAGGAAGTATAACATAGTCAGCTCCCAGTTCGTATAAATCAAGAGCATCCCTTATCTGCCTTCCTGTAAGTATTACAATCGGCTTGGATTTTTTTATGTTTAAAACATCCAATATAAGCTCGTTCGTTTCTTTTTCAGGCACAGTGGAAACAATCAACGAGGCCTTGTTGATTTGCAGATCCTCTAAAAACTCACAGTCATCAACATCCCCGTAAACTGCATCTATCCCCTTGCTTTTCAGCTCTTTAACGACCTTGGGGTTATAGTCAACAACCAAGAAGTATTTTGTTATTTTTGAAAATGCCTTTACAACAGAAAATCCTATCCTGTTGTATCCCAAAAGAATGTAGTCATATTTCTTTTTTGGAATGTCTTTCTCTTTGATATTCTTTCTTTCAAACAAGGCTAAGAAGCAAGATATTCTATTGAAAATAGCATCTGAATATATAATAAGATACGTTGATCCCGCGATGGTTATTAAGCCGACGATTGTTACCAAAGAAACAATTTCCTGGCTCAGGCTTCCTGTATTGAACCCCATTGCAATCAGTATCAGGGAGAATTCTGAAATCTGCGCAACTGTGAGGCCAGCCATGAATCCTATCTTTTTGCTGTATCCCATTAATCCCATCAGAATAATAACTATCAAAGGATTGCCTACTAATATAAAAAATGAGAATATAATTGCCGGGACAATAAGGTTTCCTATGTCTCCAAAGGCCATCTGGCTTCCGAGAATTATGAAGAAAGAAATTATGAAGAAATCCCTCAAAGGCTTTAGCTTTGAGCTGATTTCATGGCTGTATGGTGATATTGAAAGCATGATTCCTGCAATTAATGCTCCAACTTCTATTGAAAATCCAAGGTAAAGGAAAAGAATTGAAAGCCCGAAACCCCAGGATACAGCGAAAATAAATAAGAATTCCTGCGACTTTGCAAAAAAATCGCTCAGGCTTGGAAGGATATAATAACTTATAGGAAGGAGCATTGCCACAAGTATTATCCCTTTTATTATTGTTGAAATAAGGAGAGCGCCTGCTCCTGCCCCGCTTGCCAAAGAGGATATTATAATTAATATAAGGATAGCAACAAGGTCCTGTACGAGAAGAAAACCGATTGAGATTTTTCCGTAAAGCTTTTCCAGCGCATCCTTGTCAGATAAAAGCTTCATTATTATGATTGTGGATGAGAAGGTTAGTGCTATTGCAATGTAAATTGCAGTTACAGGAGAGAAACCCATCAATATTCCTATGAAATATCCTATCAGTGAAGTAAACAGTATCTGCCCGATTCCAGTAACAAGAGAAATTTTTCCCACTTCTTTTATTACATTAGGAGAAAGGTGAAGCCCTACTATGACCCGAAGAGGCGGATTCGCCCGTAACGCTCTTTTCCGATGTGTTCCAGTGCGATCACTTCAATATAGGGGAGAATAAGGGAGATTCCGATTCCAAAAAGGATATTAGCCCCAAGCAGGGG
>JAQTRH010000050.1 GCA_028711925.1 Candidatus Nanoarchaeia archaeon
AAGCAGTAGCATCAGCACCTGAACAAGGAAAGCAGGAGAAGAAAGAAGAGAAGAAAGAAGAGAAGAAAAGCGAAGAAGAAGCAGCTGCAGGACTTGGTTCATTGTTTGGTTAATTTTTTATTTTAATTTTATAAAGTGAGAGGATATGTCAGAAAAAAACAACGTAAAAGAATTGATAAAAAAGCTTAACCAATGCAGGAATGAAATAATTGAGCTGAGAACAACATTGAATCAGTTGGATAACCAAAAAGAAGATTGGTTTAACAAAAAAGAGGATTCTCATAAAAGATTATCTGAAATATTTAGAAAAGTAAAAGAGCTTAAACAAAGCAGGAACTCTCTCACCAGCAAAGTAAAGGAATTAAAGGAAACAAGAGAAAAGAACAATAAGTTAATCAAAGAAAAGATTTCTAATATTAAGAATATAAACCAGGAAAAAAGGGATGTTTTCAACAAATTCAACATAAAAGAAGACCCTTCTAGGATAAAAGATGATATTGAAAAGATTGAAACAAAAATAGAGACAGAAGTAATGTCATTTGACAAAGAGCAGAAGCTGATGAAAGAGATAAAGCTCAAGAAAAAGCAGTTAATGCAAGCAGAAAAAGTAAGTGAGGTATGGAAAAAATCAGATTCTGTCTCAAAAGAGATAGACCGCCTTAAGAAAGAAGCTGATGAAGCGCATAAAAATATAAAGAGTCATGCAAATGAAAGCCAGAAAAAACACGAGGAAATGCTTGAATTATTAAAGCAGGTTGATGAGCTGAAAAAGGAAGAGGAAGATGCTTACAAAAAGTTTTTTGAATTTAAGAAGAAAGTTGCGGATGCTAATGATGAGCTTAAGAAAAAGCTTGTTGAAATAAATGAGATAAACAAAGAGCTTGGATTGTCAAAAAATGAGTCCAAGAAACAGAAACAAGAAAAGCAGGAAAAAATTATAAAAGAAAAGCAGGGAAATGTTGAGGAAAAGCTTAAGAACAGAAAAAAGCTGACCACAGAAGACCTTCTAGTATTTCAAAGAATGAATGAAAAAGAAAATAATTAATTTCTCTTATAAAAGTATTTAATTAAAACTATTTATTTTCAGATTTTTTTGTGAATTCTGTATATCCACACTTTCCGCATGTGGCTCTGTCTTTGTGCCTTGCAAGAAATACTCCTGGGCCGCACTTAGGGCAGAACTTTGCATTTCTTTTAAGTGTTCCCCCTTCTACAGAATATAATGATTTTACGTCAACTGCTTTCTTTGGTTTCTTTTTCTTTTTTGCCATTTTGCATCATTTATTTTTCATCTGGTTTTTTATTATCTTCACTCTTTTTTTCTTCTGGTTTCTGTTCTTTATTATCTGCTGGTTTTTCTTGTTTTTTGTTCTCTGTTTCCTGTTTCTTTTCTGCTTCTGGTTTCTTCTCTTCTTTTTTTGCCTCTGGCTTGGCTTCCTCTTTGCTCTCCTTTTTGTTTTTTTCTCCTCTCTTCAATGAATATTCTGGCTCAATCTCATTCATGCTTTCTTTTGTTGAATAAAGATATGCAATTATTTTAGCAGTGCCAAATCCAAATTCAGGGTAAATATGCTTTACCACAAGCAGGCCTTTGTCTGCATTTAGTGCTTTAGCCAGCCTTTCTTTTATTGACTCCCTTGAAGGTGTTGAGCCTGTGTAGCTGTCCTTGGCTATTACCTCTGTTCTTGATAATAATGACTGTTCATTTTTTTCTAGTATTTCCATAGAAATCACCTTACCTTAATAGCGTATTCTCCCTTTACATTTATTCCAAGCTTTTTTGCAATCATTGACTTGTTTGCGTCAATAATGTTTATGCGACCCTGCCAGCTAACAGCTGTTTGGTTGCCCTTGCATTCTGGACAGTTATCGCCTTTGTAAAACAATTTGCAATTCTTGCACACTTTTCTTGCCATCTTTATTTTTTCTTAGTTTTTGGTTTTTTTTCTGTTTTCTGGTTTATTTTTTCCTCTATCCATTCCAGCTTTCCGAGGCCGCCCTGTCTCATTGTAAGCCCCAGCTTTGGGTTTGCAATATCCTTATAGCTGACTGCAATTATCCTTGCCCTGCACTTATCTCCTACTTTAAGGATTTTTTTTGACTCTTTTCCAGCTAATGTCTTTTCTTTGTTGAATGAAACAAAATCATCCATTGTTTGTGAAACATGAATCATTCCATCAATTGGCCCTATGTTTATGAAAGCACCAAAGTCTGCAATATCCTTTATCCTTCCAGACAATACTTCCTGCATCTCTGGCTTAAAGGTTATCACCTCGAAATTCGCCTCATAATATGATGCCCCGTCTCCGGGGATTATTATTCCTTCTCCTACTTCATCAAGCCTTGAAACATCTACGACTATCCCTAAATCTTTTGATATGTATCCCTCATATTTCTGTTTTATCATCTGCACCATAGCATCCTCAAGCTTAAGCCCAAACATGTTTGGTGGAACCCTTATATGGTCTTTTAGCTGTGTTTTGTAGAACATTTTAACCTTTTTTTGCCTAAATAACCATTTTAAGATACTTTTTTTGCCTTAAAACGATTAAAGGAACTTCTTTTTTCTTTATTTGCCTTTTTAACTCTTTATCCTGTGTCGCAACTATAAAACTTCCTTTTTTAATCAATTCTAAAATTAAAAGGTCAACGTTTTTAACTCTTTTGTTTTTGGAAACATTCTTTATTATTTTAATCTTTCCCTTTTTTATGATTTCAAGGGCCATTTTAGCTGCTTTTCTGTCATTTAGCTTTTCTTTTTCTGTAAGTTTTTCAAGCTCACCTATTGTTTGGTCAACAATGCAGATTTCATATCTAAAATTGCATATCCTCTCTAATTCTGAGAATATATCTATCTTAAAGCGCAAAGCGCTAACCAAAAAATTTGTGTCAATTATTATTTTTTTCATTTTTCAATTCATCGATAATTCTTTTCATTTCCAGCGAGTCTTTCCATGTCACAGGACTCTCGCATATTATAGTTATATCAATGTTTCTTTTAAGTATTTCCCTAGCCAATAAAATAAAATCCTTTTTTTCCATAACAAGATGTCTTTTCTCTCCTTTCTCACTGAATTCTATTCCAGAAAAGTGCGAATGTATATGTTTTAAATCTTGAAGTTGGTTGAAAACATCAGAATAATTTATTTCTCCATCTCTTGCATGTAAATGGGCAAAATCAATGCAAACATTGCATTTTGTTTCATCCCTCATTCTTAAAAGCTCGTTCAATGAGCCAAACTGCGATGTTTTTCCTGTTGTTTCTGGAGCAAGTTTTGTTTTCAATTTTTTACTTTTAATTTCATCCTGGATTTCTGTTATTCCTTTTTTTATAGTATTGTAGCATTTTTCCTTATCAAGTTCTCCGTAAAACCCCGAATGAAAAACAACATGGCTTGCCTTAAGGTAATGCGCTCTTTCGCAGCTGTCTAAAATCCTTTTTTTTGATGCCTCAATCTTTTCTTTGTCTTTTGATGCAAGGTTTATGTAATAAGGAGCGTGAACGCTTAATTTTATTTCAAGTTTTTCAGCAAGTTCTCCGATTTTTTTTGCAAGCTCATTTTTCATTCTGACGCCGTATGTAAACTCAACTTCCATGGCATCAAGATTAATTTTTTTAAGATATCTTATACCATCTAGAGTGCTTTTTAAGGGTGAGCCTGCAGGTCCTAACCTTATCATGCCTTATCTGCCTCTAAGAAATTTTTTGAAGCCTTTACAACTATTGTAGAAAGAACTATGCTGTATATTATGAAAATAAGTATCAGATTAAGTATTGGCTCAATCCCTTCTATTTCAAATGTTGCCAAAATAAAAACAACAACTGTAACAGCTATTCCCTTTGGAACATTAAGGGACATGAAAAGCTTCTCTTTAAAAGAATAATTGAGTTTTGAAAAGCACATCTGAACTGCCATATACCTTATAACTAAGTATATTATGAAGAGCATTACTGATTTTGCAAAAAACGAAAAATCAAGGGGAATCTTTATCATTATTCCAACCAAGACAAAAACAAGGATCTCAAGGGAGTTTGCAAATATATAAGAGAACTCGTGTAATGATTCTTTTTCTTTGACATAGATGTTGCCAAAAAACAATCCTAATGTTGTAACTGCAAGAACTCCGTTACCTTTTAAATTTTCTGCAAGTATATAAGTTACAAGAGCAGTTGTTATCAAAGCAAGAGGGGAAAGGCTCTCAGAATATTGGGTTCTCATTACCTTAAAGACAATAATACCTATAAGGATTCCTGCACCGATTCCTGTTACAAACTGGTTGATAAAAGGGGCAACTGATTCCATGAATTTTGAAAGAAAAAGCTCTGCTTTGTAGTCCTTAAGAAAATCAAGTATTATAAAAGGTATAAGCACTACTAGTGGCGTGTTGATTATTGATTCAATATTCAAAAGCTCTATAACCCTGTTTTTGCTTGTGTTCCTTAGCATTGTAAGCACAACATCAGGGGCTGTTCCTGCCATCAAGGCTGAGAAAACCATTGCAAGGAATATATTTTTGATTCCGAATATGAGTATTACAGCTATTGTCAAAATAATAAGGTTAAGAAAAAGGAAAATAATTGCCAGCTTCATAGCCCTGAATGAAAAGGTGTCAAACTCCTTGAGCTTAAACCTTGAGCTTGAGTCAAAGATTATCATAACAAGGGCCAATGTCCCTATGCATGTGAGAAACAATGGAGAGAAATTTATAATTTCATCTCCATAATACCTTGCATGCCCTATTACTATTCCAGCAAGAACAAGGAGAAGCACATTTGGTATCTTTAGTTTTTCAGACAAAAGCGTGCATAGTATCCCTATTGCAAGAATCACTGCCAATGAAGTAAGGTAAAAAAGTGCATCCATTATATCACCGCTTTTTAAAATTTAAAAAAGCGCAGACTTATTAAGCTTTTGTTTTTCTCTTCCTTAGATAATACTGTAAGGGCTTTTGGTTTTTCATCATAAAAAGCTGCTTTCCTGCTTTTGAGATTTCTTTCTGCTCAAAAAGCGATTTCAAAAATCTTTTTCTTGTTTTGCTTGTAAGAATATGGTTTTCAAGGGCCTTTGCAAGCCTCTCAGGATTCTTCAAAGAAGAATTCTTGATTATTTCAATTATTTCGTTTTCATTTGATTGTTTTTCAAGTATTCTTTTGATGTCATCTTGTTTAAGCAGTTTTTTTATGAATATTTCTCTTGTTGCTTGCCCCATTATTTTATTTCCTTTCTCTTTTTCAACAAGTCCTGCAATGCTTTTTGGGTTTGATAAAACAAGGTATTTAACAAGCTGCAGAGTTCTTATAGTTGTATTTCTGTAGTTCTGCTTGTCTAAATCATCAATAACATCAAAAAGTATTTCGTCAAAATTCTTTGTTTTTATTTCCCCTGTGTTAAATCCTTTTCCCGAGGTGATTAATACTTTCTCATAATTCTCTTCTTTTCCAACAAATTCTTTTATAACCTGTTTTACTTTTTTTGATACTGTTTTGTCTTGAAATTTTTTTGCATATTCATTAAGCTCTTTTTCAGCAAAGCCTGAACTTATAGAGCAGCTAACCTCTACATGCTGTATTTTTTCCAGCTTTCCTTCAGAATGCTTTACTGCTATTATATCAATTACCTTGTTTTTTCCTGCATTTATATCATTTATTGTAAAGAAGCCGTTTTTGTTGAGCCAAAGATTAACAATTTCCTTTTCCGGATTCATAAAAAGCACCTCTTTCAAGGCCCATTAAGAGCCTGAATCCCCAATCTTAAAACTAAAGCAATACTCTTATTTCAATAATATTACTATATAAATCTTTCTAATGAAATTGATAATTGCCATAATCAACAGATAGTTTTTTAAACTATTTTGAAATACTTTCTAGTATGGCAATTCTTGAGCTTAAAAACATAGTTTTTCAGAAAGATGAAAAAAAAATAATAGATGGTGTATCACTTTCCATTGAAGAGGGCATGGTTTATGCTGTGGTGGGCCCAAACGGGGCAGGCAAGTCCACGCTTGCAAACATCATCATGGGGCTGGAAGGATACAAAGATATACAGGGGGATATACTTTTTGATAATGAGTCTATAGTTAATCTTTCTGTAACAGACAGGGCAAAAAAAGGAATTACGCTTTCATGGCAGGAGCCTTCAAGATTTGAGGGATTAAAAGTAAAAACCTACCTTAAGTTTTCTGGAAAAAATGATATAAACAATGCATTAAAAATGGTTGGCCTTGACCCTCAGGAATATCTTGAAAGAAGTGTTGATTCCACCCTAAGTGGAGGGGAAAGAAAAAGGATAGAAATTGCATCAATCATTGCAATGAAGCCCAGGCTTGTAATATTAGATGAGCCTGACTCCGGGATAGATATTGAGGCCATAAACAAAATTTTTGAAACAATAAAATATCTTAAGGAAAGCGGAACAACAGTAATATTAATAACACACAGTTTAGATGTTTTGAAAAAAGCAGAATATGCATTTATACTCTGCAACGGAAAGATAATTGACAAGGGAAAGGCAGGCGAAGTAGGGAATTATTTCATTGAAAGGTGCATGTCATGCAGGCATAAAAACATTCCTGATGAGGAAAAGATAAAATGAGCGATTATGATGATTTAATAAAAATTGCAGACCTTCACAGCGAATCGAAGGACAACAAAGTTGCAAAACTTGTTATAAGCAATAATGAAATAGTAGGAGGAAATAATATTGAGGGAATTGAAGTAAAAACAGATGCAGCAGAAGAGCATATAAATATTGATATAACAGTAAAAAAAGGATATGTGATAGAAAAGCCAGTGCACATGTGCTTTGGCATTCTAAAAAAAGAATTTAATCAAAAAATTAAGCTTGACATAAAAATTGAGGACAACGCAGAGGTTGATATAGTTGGGCACTGCGTTTTTCCGAATGCAGTTAAAGTCAAGCATTTCATGGACGCTAAAATAAAGGTTGGGGAAAACTCAAAATACAGCTATTTTGAAAAGCACATACACAGCGATACAGGCGGAGTTGAGGTTTACCCTAAGGCTGCTGTTGAGGTTGGAAAAAACTCAAGGTTCAATACAGAATTCGAGCTTCTGAAAGGACGCGTGG
>JAQTRH010000051.1 GCA_028711925.1 Candidatus Nanoarchaeia archaeon
ATAAACATACAGTGCAGCGAGAGAAACGGAAGGGCAATTGCAGTTATGTCTGTTGATGGTGAAGATGGAATTATATTAATAAGTAAAAATGGAAGAGTGATAAGGATGATTTCAAGCGGAATCTCTGTTATTGGAAGAAACACACAGGGAGTAAGATTAATGAGGTTAAGTGAAGATGACAAGGTAGTTTCCGCAGCAAAAGTAATCAATGGCGAATAATTCTTTATGCACAGAAATGTTTGATAAAACCCTTATTTTGTTATTATAGGAATCATTTCTGGCATGCTCAAAAATGCTTCGCATTTTTGGCACACCTGAAAACTATGTTTTCCTTGTGTCCTAAAAATCCATAATGGATTTTTATGATATATTTTAATTAATAACAATCTTTTTAAATGATATATGTTTCTAAAATTGGGGTTGATTTAATTAAAAGAGGTATATTATGAAAACTTATCTTGATATAGTTAAGAATATTATTGATAATGGAGTTCTTAAGAAAAACCGTACAGGGGTTGACACCATTGCAGTTGCAGGAGTTATGTTTGAGCATGATATGAAAGAGGGTTTTCCTCTTTTAACAACAAAGAGTGTTCCTTTAAAGTTAGTTGCTTCCGAGCTTGAGTTTTTCATAAAAGGAATAACAGATAAAAAATGGCTTCAGGAAAGAAACAATCATATCTGGGATGAGTGGTGCACTCAAAAAAAAGTGCCTTACAACCATGATGAGGAAACAAAGAAAAAAATGTCTGAAGAGCGCGACCTTGGACCTATATACGGATGGCAGTGGCGAAATTTTGGGGCAAAGTACGATTCTTTTGATAAAGATCCAATAGGAAATGGAATAGATCAGCTGAAAAATCTTGTTGAAACATTGAAAAAAAATCCAAATGACAGAAGGATGATTGTAAATGCTTGGAATCCTGTTGATTTAAAGGATATGGCTTTGCCGCCATGCCACTATTGTTTTCAGGTTACTGTTATTAACGGCAAGCTAAATCTTTTGTGGAATCAGCGTTCTGTTGATGTTGCTCTGGGATTGCCATTTAATATAGCGAGCTATGGGTTGTTATTGCACTTACTTGCAAAAGAAACAGGGCTTAATGAAGGAAGATTAGTTGGTTTTTTAGGTGATACTCATATTTATGTAAATCATTTAGATGGTTTGAAAGAGCAGATTGAAAGAAAGCCATTCAATCTTCCAAAAATAAAAACAGAAAAATTTACATCAATATTTGAATGGAAATATGATGATTCAATTGTTGATGATTACAATCACCACCCAAGAATAAAATTCAAGGTTGCTGTATGAAAGACATAATAATAATTGCTGCTGTTGCTGAGAACAATGTTATTGGAAAAGATGGAAAAATCCCCTGGCATATAAAGGAAGATTTTCAGCATTTTAAAAAGCTTACAACTGGATATCCATGTATTATGGGGGATAATACATATGAGTCTTTGCCAATAAAACCATTACCGGGAAGGGAAAATATCATTCTGACCTTTAACAAAAATTATCATCCAGAAGGAACAGTTGTAAAATACTCATTTGAGGAAGCATTAGAGCATTGCAAAAAAAGCGATAAAATTTTCATAATAGGAGGCGCAAGCATATACAAACAGGGGCTTAATTTTGCAAACAGAATGGAGCTAACAAGAATACACAAAAGCTATGATGGAGATACTTACTTTCCTGAGTTCAATGAAAATGAATGGATTGTTGAGAAAAAAGAGGATTATGATGGATTCTCATTCATAACTTATGTTAAAAAGGAGGGTATTTAAAATGATAAGTATTGATGAGCTTAATAAATCAGATCATTTAGTTGCAGATGCAGTCAAGATGGAGCTTAACAGACAGCGCAATTCTGTTGAATTAATCGCTTCTGAAAACTTTGTTAGCATTCCTGTACTGCAGGCAATGGGAACTTGGCTAACAAACAAATACTCTGAGGGATATCCACACAAAAGATATTATGGAGGAAATAAGTTTATTGACATGAGTGAGGATTTGGCAATAGAAAGGGCCAAATTATTGTTTGATGCAGAGCACGCAAATGTCCAGCCGCATGCAGGAAGCCAGGCCAATATGGAAGTGTATTTTGCTTTGCTCAATTTGAAAGATAAAATCCTGGGCATGGATTTATCTCATGGCGGCCATCTAACTCATGGAAGCCCTGTAAATTTCTCAGGAAAGTTTTATGATTTTGTTTCTTATGGAATTTCAAAAGAAACAGAAAGAATTGATATGGATAAGGTAAGAAAGATTGCATTAAAGGAAAAGCCAAAATTAATCTTGGCCGGATACAGCGCTTATCCAAGAAATCTTGATTTCAAAGAGTTTAGAGAAATTGCAGATGAGGTTGATGCTTACCTTATGGCAGATGTTGCTCATTTTGCAGGAATCATTGCTGCAAGAAAGCACATGATGCCCTTTCCTCATTGTGATGTTGTAACCACAACAACGCATAAAACATTAAGAGGGCCAAGGGGAGCAATGATTCTCTCAATGCAGGAAGACCGCTTAAAGGAAAAATATCATCCTGATTCAAAAAAGAACCTTGCAGGAATGATTGACTCTGCTGTCTTTCCGGGAATGCAGGGCGGCCCATTAGACCATATGATAGCTGCAAAGGCAGTTGCTTTCGGTGAGG
This sequence comes from Candidatus Nanoarchaeia archaeon, assembly GCA_028711925.1. Lineage (GTDB taxonomy): Archaea > Nanobdellota > Nanobdellia > Woesearchaeales > CG1-02-33-12 > M55A3. The sequence continues at coordinate 2,658 of JAQTRH010000051.1, forward strand.
CATTAAAGCCAGATTTTAAAGAGTATATAGAGCAAGTATTGAAAAATGCAAAAGCACTTGCAAGTGATTTAATGTATCATGGATTTAAGTTAATAAGCGACGGAACAGACAATCACCTTATGCTTATTGATTTAACAAACAAGAATGTTACAGGAAAACAGGCAGAAGCTGCTTTAGATGAGGCAGGAATAACATGCAACAAAAACATGGTTCCATTTGATGAGAGAAGCCCATTTGACCCAAGCGGGATAAGAATTGGAACGCCGGCAATCACAACAAGAGGATTTAAGGAAAGTGATATGAAGATTATAGCTGATTCAATGAACAAGATAATAGAAAACATAGATCATAAAGAAATAATTGAAAAGGTAAGGCAGGATATTGTTGAACTGTGCAATGAGCATCCTCTTTATTCTGAAATAAATCTTGATTAAGATGAAGGGAAAATTAATTGTTATAGCAGGAACAGATGGAAGCGGAAAAGCAACGCAGGTTAAGCTTCTTGAAGAGAAACTAATAAGAAAAGGTTATGATGTTAAAGTAACCGATTTTCCACAGTACGGCCAAAAAAGTGCTGCGCTAGTTGAAGAATACCTTAATGGAAAGTACGGCTCTCCTGAAGATGTTGGGCCTTACAGAGCATCTATTTTTTTTGCCTGTGACAGATACGCTGCATCTTTTAAAATGAGGGAATGGCTTAATGAAGGAAAGATAATTGTCTCAAACAGGTATGTTTCTGCAAATATAGGCCATCAGGGAGGAAAAATAAATGATATCAATGAAAGAAACAAATACCTTGACTGGCTTTTTGACCTCGAGTTTAATATATTTGGGATTCCAAGGCCAGACAAAAATATACTTCTTTATGTCCCTCCTGAAGTAAGCCAGATGCTTGTTGACCAGAAAGATTTAAGAGAATATATAGAAAACGGAAAAAAGAGAGATATACACGAGGAAAATTTAGATCACCTTAAGAACGCTGCTGACGCCTATCTTTATGCTGCTGAAAAATATAAGTGGGAAATGATTGAATGCGCCCCTGATGGAAAATTGAGGGCTAAAGAAGATATTTCAGAAGAGGTTTGGGAAAAAGTAATTGATTTGATTAAAACTGATGCTTAGATAGCTTTATAAATTTCTTTGTTAAGACAGATAAAATGAAGCTTAATGATATAGACATAAATTCAATTGAGAAGGTTTTAACTATTGAAAGAAAGGCAAAAGTGTTTGGCCTTGAAGCAATAAAAAAATTTCTAAATTTGATTGGAAATCCTGAAAAAAAATTAAAGATAATCCATGTTGCAGGAACAAATGGAAAAGGCTCTGTATGCGCGATGATATCATCTGTTTTAAGTGAAGCTGGTTTTAAGGAGGGTATGTTTACTTCCCCCCATTTAATGAAAGTCAATGAAAGGATAAGGATTAATGATGAGCTTATCAGTGATGAGGATTTCAGAAGAATAGCTGATTTTATTTATGAAACAGAGAAAAAAAACAATGTTAGCTTAACTTTTTTTGAGACATTGACTATTATGGCATTCATTTACTTCAATGAAAAAAAAGCAGATTATGCTGTTATGGAAACAGGCATGGGTGGAAGATTAGATGCAACAAATGTTTCTCAGCCAATAATTTCAGTTATTACAAACATTGGATTAGAGCACAAAGATGTTTTAGGCAATACAATAAAAGAGATTGCAAATGAAAAGGCAGGAATCATAAAGCCAAATACAACAGTTGTTACAAGCGCAAAAGGAAAAGCACTTTCTGTTATTGAAAATATTGCTGAAAAGCATAACTCAAAACTGGTTGTTGCAAAAAAACTTAGCAATATTAATTTAAGATTAAAAGGCGAATACCAGAAAGAGAATGCCTCGACTGCATTTGCAGTTCTTAAGGAACTTGGTTTAAATGAAGATATAATCTTAAACGGATTAAAGAATGCTTACTGGCCCGGCCGTTTTGAGTTTATGGATGGAAATATCTTACTTGATTGCGCCCACAATCCTGACGGAATAAAGGCCCTTGTAAAATCAATAAAAAAGCTTGATTACAATAACCTTATAGTTGTTATTGGGGTTATGAAAGACAAAGATATTAGTTCAATTGAAAAAAAGCTTGAAAAGCTTAATCCGATGGTTATTGCAACAAAGGCCTCTTTATCAAGGTCAAAAGAACCTGAGGAAATTGCAAAATATTTTGAAAATATAGAAATTATTCCTGATTTAAAAAAAGCAATAAAATATGCGGTTGATAAAGCTGAAAAAAATGACCTTATCTTAATCACAGGCTCAATCTATGTTGTTGGGGAAGCGTATCCATTTATTACTAAAGATTTAAATAAACTGTAATCTTACTTTTTTTATGAAAGGGATTGCAATAACACACAAGGGATTAGAGGATATAGCTGCCCTGGAAATTAAGGAGATAATTAAAGCCAGCTCTGAAATCAAGGAAACATCTGTAATTTTTAACTTAAAAAAGATTGAGGAATTGTGCACTCTGGCTTATAAGGCCCAGTCTTTGATAAGGGTTATTTATCTTTTTGACAGCTTTAAGGTTAAGGATGATGAAAAATCAATTCTTGATAAGATTAAAAAAAGCGTTGAAAAAATTGATTTAACAGAATGGCTGGATGAAGAAAAAACATTCAGAGTTTCATGCAAACATGTTGAAAATGAGATAAGCAGCCAGGAAATAGAAAAGGAAACAGGAGCTATTATAATAGACAAAATACAACAGACAAGTAAATATCAACAAAAAGTTGACCTCGATAATCCTGATATCATATTTTACATTTATATTTATAAAAACCAATGCTACCTTGGAATTGATTTCTGCGGTTTTGACTTAAGCAAAAGGGATTATAAGGTGTTCAGCAATCCAGCTGACACAAAGGGAACAATCTCATACTCTGTTTTAAGAATTGCAGGATATAAAAAATCAGATACATTGCTTGATCCCTTCTGCAGCTCAGGAACAATTCCCATAGAAGCAGCTTTATTTAAAATGGGTTCTGTTAATTTTTACAGAAAAGACAGGTTTGCTTTTTTAAAACTTAGGCAGTTTGAAAATCACGATTTCAAGAAATTGTTTAATCATGACTTTAATGAAGAGAAGCCAAAAATACTTGCTTCTGATGAAAGGCTTTTCAATATGAGGGCAGCAAAAAAGAACGCAAAAATAGCTTCTGTTAATAAAATGATTGAGTTTTCAAAAATAGATGTTGACTGGCTTGACACAAAATACGAAAAGCAGAATATTGACTTAATAGCAACAAAGCCGATTTTCCTTAAGTATGAGCTTGATAAAACAAAAAAGCTTTACGATGGATTTTTTTACGGTGCAAAGTACATCCTTAAGGATAAGGGAAAAATAGCAATTATTTCAAGGGGAGATGATTTGATATTTGAACTATCCAAAAAGCATGGATTTAATATTTGCCATGAAAGGATTGTATTTCAGGGCGACCAGCAGCTTAAAATAACAATATTTCAAAGATAATGAAAAGGTTTATATACAATATTTGTTAAGGTGATAACATGAAAAAAAGGGGCCAAGTAACTATGTTTATAATTGCAGGCATAGCTGTTCTTGCTTTTATTGTTTTATTTCTTTATGCTCAAAACATAAATTTAAATGATGCTAATGTTATACCCCTTGATGAAACAAAGCCAATAAATCACTATGTTGGGCTGTGCGCTAAATCAACAACAGAAGATGCTTTGTTTAAATTAGGTATTCAAGGCGGTTATACATCTACTCCCCCGAATTATATGCAGTCCGTTTACTCAAAAATAGCCTATTGGTACTATGAAGGAGAAGATATCTCTCCATCTATTAAAAAAATGGAACAAGAACTTTCTTTGTATGTAGATAAAGCGCTGCCAGAATGCATTGAAAATCTTGATGTTTTTAGGGAGATGGGCTATAATTTTGAATTTAATGATATTAAAACAAAAGCAAAAATAAGCGATAATTTTGTTGAGTTTAATATAAACTACCCAATAACAATAATAAAACAAAACTCAAAAGCAAAAATAAGCGATTTTTACGAAATTTATAATGTTAGGTTAGGTCATATACACAACATATCTAAACAAATAGTTGAGAAAGAAGTTGAAGACCCATTATGGATAGACATATCTTTCCTTATGTTGCAGGATGTAAAGTTTGATATATACCCTTATGATAACAAAACAATCATTTATTCTGTTGTTGATGAACAATCAAAGCTAAGTCAAGGAAAAAACTTCACTTTCTTGTT
>JAQTRH010000052.1 GCA_028711925.1 Candidatus Nanoarchaeia archaeon
ATTAAAACGAATGCTCTTATATTAGGTAGAAAAATATCTGCAAGGCTGATAAATGACAAGATTACAAGTTATGTTGAGCTGTTTGTAGTTTGCCCTGAGTGCAAAAGGCCGGATACAAAGCTTATGAAAGAGGATAATATAACTATTATGAAGTGTCTTGCATGCGGGGCAAGGCACCCTGTTAAAGCAAAAATTTAAGATGATAGTCAAAAAGCATGTTGCTGAAGGAGGAAGGCTTATTCTTTGTGTTTGTGATGAAGACATAATTGGAAAAAATTTTCAAACTGATGATTTTAAGCTTGACTTAAGCTCTGATTTTTACAAAGGCGATAAAAAAACAGAGCATGAAACAATAAAATTAATTGAAGCTGCTTATATGATAAATCTTGTTGGGGATAAATCAGTTGAGCTTGGATTAAAATTAAGGGTAATATCAAAACAGGATATAATCAAAATAGACAACATTCCTTATGTCCAGGCAGTAAGTATGGAAAGCTGATGATTCGTAATTCTTTCGGAAAGTAAAACAAAAATCTTATAAATCTGTCTTAATATTTAGTGTTTATGGATAAAAAAGAAAAACCAGATATTCTGACTATTGTAATGGTCATTATTGGAGTATTGTTAGTTATATGGTTTATCACCATGTTGGTTAGTGGTTAAAATGAAAAAAGAAAACAGCGAAATTATTAAAAAAATCGTATATTGGATATTTCTATTATTTTTAACCTACTTAATATATGAGCTTTTAAAAAAGCTGTTTGGAGGAAGTTTGGGTTTTGAAGAGCTTGTTATAGGCTTGCTGATTGCAAATTTAGGATATTCTTTTTATTTAAGGGATTCTATAAACAAGTTGGATTCAAAGGTCTGTGGCCATATAGGATGGCATAAAGGACACAACAGCAAGAAGCAAATTAGTTAATTTATCCAAACCATTTTCCAAGCCCTTCCTGCTTTTCTTTTTCCTTTCCAAAAACATCATCAACCCTTCTCTGGGTTAATTCCAGTGTTTGTTTTAAATAAACAGGCACGTCATACTTATTGGCCAAACTTATGCTTGGCTTCAAATATTTGATAATCGAGCCTTCAGATATTGTAAATATTATTTTTCCGCCGCACTTATCGCACTTTCCCATCAAAGGAGGCCTTCTGAACTTTTTATTGCACTTAACACACCTGAACTGCTGCATTGAAAATTTTCTTAAATTTCCTTTTATGTCTTTTATGAAATGCTTGTCGATAACCATTGATGCGACCTCTGTCTGGTTGACTGCCCTTATCTTTTCAGCAAGGTCCATCTGGCCTTTCAGTTTGTCTTCCATAGAAGGAATTTCCTTGTAGGAGGAGCATAAAATCCCTGAGTTTATATTTTCAACAGGATGCGTAAAGCCCATTTTTTCATATTCAGTGGGTTTTCCTAACCTGTCGCTTATCTGTTCTATTTCAACTTCATATGGGCTTTTGTAATCAATTGACGCATTATAAAACTCAAGAGGGTATTTCCACGCAACATCAAGGTCAAAGAACATATCATCAACCTCCGCAGGAATAACCTTAGAGGTTATGACAAGGCATGCATCCTGTGTCGAGCCCCTGTGGGCAGGAAGAAACTGCCTTGAAAAATTGAGAAGAGCATCCATCAAAAGCATAACGCTTGCCTCATCCCCATCACAGTCGCGCCTTGTTGCTGCATGAATCATTGGATGCGCATAAAATCCCTGAGTTTTTGAAAAACCTAAAATCCTGCAGACAGTTCCTGCAGATGTATGGGGAGCAAGGGCAACAACAAGCTCACCTGCAAGTTCATCAGGGGATTTCATTTTATAATAAGGTTTTAATTCATAAAGTTTTGAAAGAACGTCATCAATAAAATTAGCTACATTAAACAAAACAATATCCGCGCCAAGCTCACTTGAATTAGGGCATGATGGCAGTATAACATCCTGCGGCTTTATTTCAATAACCTGATTTTCATCAATGATTTCCTTGCCATAAATATCTTTTGTGTATCCAAGCTCCTTTAATTTTTCTATTGATGTCCTTATCTCTTTAGGCTTAAAGTGAGTTACTGGAAGCTGGGTCATATCATACCTTGTAGTGCCGTCTTTGTTGACATAAATATCATGCTCTGCCCTCAATATTCCTTTTATTAAATGCTCGGGGATATGGTCTTTGTTGGAAGTTCCTCTGACTCCTTTTATCAAATCAGGGCATGTCTTAATCTTTAATTTTTTCATAGAATAATCAAAATAATAATTTATATCAACGCTTTGTATTTTGTATGGTTTTGCTTCACCATGTTCACATTTTTCTTTTTCAATATCTCCGCAAATGTTGCAATAATACATTTTTTTTGTTTTTGAACCGCATTTTTCACATACTGAAAAGATAGTTTTATTATTGCATTTAGGGCATTTATACAAAGGAAGCTCTGCTGTTATCTTTCCATTTTCAATTGCTGCCTGAAAGCATCTTAAACGATCCCCTTCTTCACCTACCGGAAAAAGCACATGAGGGCTTCCTGTAAGCTTTCTCATTTTTGCTTTTTCAGGCCTGCCCATTCTTGCTCCAATAAATATCCCTGCCTTGTCCATTACTTTTATGCTGGAAATTAAATTTATTATATCAAGAACATTCTTATCCTTATTTTCTTGAGCTGTTTTTTTTGTTTTTTCAATATCCTGTTTCTCATTTATATTTAAGTTTGAAAGCAATGCAGCTGCATCATTTCCCTCTATAACCACAAACTCGTTTGTTGCGACTTTGTGCTGCACTCCAAGATTTTCAAGTATTGTTTTTGGCTCTTTTTTTAAAGGAAGTATTATTTTTAATTTTTCTTCTCTATTTATTTTCATATCATCCAGCCAATCTAAAAAAACAGTGAATTCATCAAAAGAAATTGTTTTCCAGTAAAATGTGTAGTTTGGGTGAAGAGGTATCTTTAATTCTTCTGAAATTTTAATAGATAAATTTGCATCTGGCTTTATATAAAAATAATTTTTTATGATGCTGTTAATTTTTTCTTCATCCATATCTAATAGATTAGATAGTTTTGTTATATCCAAGTTTCCAAATGTGTCAACAACAGCTTTTTCAAGCTCCTGCACCCACCATTCTTCACAATATCCAGCAGGAGCAAGAATATGCCCGCGGTTAAAAAAATCGCCGTAATTAAACAGGATATCCCCAAGAAAAATTATTTCCTTTATCTCATCAACATATTTTTTAGCCTCTTTTTCAGAATCAATCCTCATAACGCTTCCATCTTTAAGCTTGACTGTTGGGCCCTCAATAGAATTGCAGGGATTTACTGTTGTTGCTTTTCCTGGCCTTTCAATCTTTAGCTGAGTTCCTGTTGCTATATATCCATTTAAGACTACCATGGTTGCAGGATTTATGTTTGATGATGAATATCCTGATGTTCTTGAGCGGCCGTATCTCAGCCTAAATCCTCCTGTTCTCATTGGAAATGCAAGAATTGGCCTTCCTGCCACTAAATCCTGTATAAATGTATAGTTGGGAGATATTTTTTCATTTTCCTTGTTTACCTTGCCCCTTGCCTTCATCTTTTTTTGGATTTCTAAAAATTCCTCAAGAAAATCCCAATGCTCAAGCTGAAAATCATGGCCCCATTTTGAAAGCCTGTTCCATAACTTTGCTGCTTTTTGTGACAGGCATTCTGCTACAACAAGGCAGAATCCTCCTCTTATCCTGTTTGTGGGTATTCTTTCAAGATCTTTAAAGTTTGATACTTCAATACTTTCAGTGGGGTCGCCGTCAATCTGAACAGGAAGATTTCTCAGCATAAACCCAAGCTCTTTTTCACTCGGCAGATATTGTAGGTTAGTGGCTCTTTCATGATAATCAAATGTCTCCCTTATCATCCTGTTTATTTCATTTTCAGTGGGATCATAAGTGGAATATCCCATCTTTTTTCTTAAGTAGTCTGCGATAATCACAGAAACAGAGCCTCCTGTTCCTCCTGCGCTTCTTATAGGGCCTGAATATTTGATTGCAAAATACTCTTTATTATCCTGTTTTCTTGTTCTTATCTCAATTCCAACAAAGCCTTCTAAAGGAGAGGCAACAGTTCCCATTGTTATGTATGCAAATCCAACCCTTATTCCTATTTCTATTGCCTCTTTTTTATTTTCAAACTTGCAGAATTTTTCCTGTGCAATCTCAAGGGCTATTGTCAATGCAACCCTCCATTCCTGAGAACCATATTTTTTTTCAAGCTCGATTATTCTTTCTGATATTCCTGAATTTATTATTTGGGGGGCAACTGTGGAAACAAGGCCTTCAACGCGCTCGGCCATGTTTTTTGCAAGAGGTATGCTAACTTCATCATCTGGGTCATACCCTTTTTTTCTTGCTTTTCCTGCAATCTCGTAGGCCTTTTTAACCTCAATATCTATTTTATTGATGTAATCTTGAATTTCAGGGCTTGTTTTAATATTGTCTGTCATTTTAATTTCCAAATTTTAATATTTTTACATCTCTTGTTTGTAAATTAATTATAGGAACTCTTGAAGGCTCAGGATGATGCCCTACCTTTTCCTGAAAAGATGTTTTGCTTTGCCAGCATGAGCCGCAAATCATTGTAACATTTTTATAGTTTGCAACTGATGTTTTATGTATATGACCAGTAAGAAAAAAATCAGGCACTTTGTTTATAACTAAAGGGTCTATCTTAACATCAGGAATGTATAATGTTGATGTGTGTGTCGGGGCCAAATGCCTTTTTTGCAATAAAAATTTCATCATTAAGTCTGCCCTGTCATAACCCCCATTATTCCTTATAGATTCCACATTTGCCATATAATAATCAAAAGAGTATCCATGATAAAGCAATACATCAAAACCAGGAAAATCATTTGTTGCTCCTATATTAACAACAGAGGGATTTGAAACCAGGATTGTATTTGGAAGGTCCCATATTGGCTTTGCAAAATCCTTGTATAAAACAGGCTGGGGCTCTGCAATGCGCATAGCATCATGGTTTCCAGGGCATATTATTATTTTTATATTTTCAGGTATTTTTTTTAAAAATTCAGCACATCCTTTGTACTGTTCATATATATCTTTTACAACAAGCTCTGTTTCCTGGCCTGGATAAATCCCAACACCATCAACAAGGTCTCCTATAATAAATATATATTTCACGTTTTTTGCAATATTTCTTTGTTTTTCATTTCCTGTTTTTTGGTTAATCCATTCAATAAACTTGTTGAAATCTTGTTCAAGAAAGTTATTTGAGCCGTAATGAATGTCAGAAAGGCATATTGCATATCCTTCATAAGGTGCTTTTTTTAATTCTTTATTTAATGGGATGTCTGGAAAGATTAAATTGTTTGTAAAAACAATGTTTTGGCCGCTTACGCCTATTATTCCTATAACCTCATCAAGGACTATGTCTTTTGCTGCATTGTAAATATCAGGCTTATTTTTGTTGATAAGGACATTAACAGACCCTGTTTGGTCTTCCAAAGTAAGCAGTAAATTGCTATTTTTTGTATAATTTTTTTCTATAACCATTCCTATTAAAGATATAGTATCTTTTTCTTTTTTATTTTTGATTCTGTTTATAGACATAAGGTTTTGGAATTCCTGCCTGTTTTTTAATATGCCTTCTATTGATTTGTACCTTGCGTTGAATAATGAAACAAAATCCTGAATATCTCTTTTCTTGGACTCTTCTTTATATGAAAATATAATTTTTATATCAGAAAAATCGTGTTTTTCCTGAATTTTTATGTTTTTATTTTCAATAAAAGTATCTACAAACTTTTTGTATAAGGAATCATTCCTTTCTTTTTCAGATAAAACCTTTAGTCTTTCAAACTCAACCCAGTTGGTTTCCTTCTTATTCTCATCATTCAGTATTTTATAAGAATCGCTGTTTAAGAAAAGAAATTCGTTTTCATTAGTGTTTTTGAGAATAAGGTTGCTTATTTCTTCTTTATTTTTATTGTTAATGATTTTATCAATAAAATTAGGGCTTAAAAGAATATTCTTTCTTAAAAAGAAATCCACTATCTCCTCTTGATTATTAAAATTATTTTCCATTTTTTAGGTAAGAAGAGTTTGTCTTGATTAATTCAAGTTAATCCTAACCCTTCCTCTAATATTTTTTTTATCTTTAGTTCAGATGTAGACCTTATCGCAAATGATATTTCTCTTGTTCTGCCATAACGGCCTTTTGATATTACTTTTGCATTTATTATTCCAAGCATGTCAAACTCAGCAATTATATCAGAAACCCTTCTTTGGGTTAATGGTCTTAATCCTGCCCTAAAGCACGTTCCTTTGTAAACTTCATATGCTTTTCCAGTGAATATGATATTATTTTTTTTTGTGTAAAGGGATATTATTGCATAAAGAACTGCCTGAAACTGTTTTGGCTGTGTTGTTATTATGTCCATTATGCGGTCTCTTTCAATTTTATCTTCAGCATCATCTATATGCTTTATTTTGACATTAGTATAGCCGTTTCGTTCTGCTAACTCTCCTGCAACCCTTAAAAGCTCTAATGCCCTTCTTGCGTCGCCATGTTCCCTTGCAGCGTATGCTGCGCATTTTTCTATAACCCCTGCCTCAATAATGCCTTCATTAAAGGCTTCTTTGGCTCTTTGGTTTAAAATATCCTGTATTTGAAGGGCATTATATGGCGGAAAGATTATTTCTTCTTCTGATAAGGAAGATTTAATCCTTGGATCAAGGTTATCAACAAAAATCAAATCATTTGTTATGCCTATTATGGATATCTGGGTTTTTTCAAACTCTGAATTTATTCTGGTTAAGTTATTAAAAATCTCATCACCTACTTTTTTTACGACCTAGTCAATTTCATCTAAAACA
>JAQTRH010000053.1 GCA_028711925.1 Candidatus Nanoarchaeia archaeon
TGCCTGTTCCTGAAATTGAGAAAGATATTGTTATATTAAAGCTTGAAAGCGGTTATAATATTGGAATTGATAAAAAAAATATCAAGAGCATTAAGCTTGTTAAAACTGCTGAAAATAAAAAGGAAAAAAAAGCAGAAGTAAAGCAAAACAAAAAGCTTCCAACTATATCTATATTACACACAGGAGGAACAATTGCATCAAAAGTGGATTATAAAACCGGCGGAGTAATTGCAGGGTTTTCTGAGTCAGAGATGCTTGACTTGTTTCCTGAATTAAAAAATATTGCAAACATAAAATCAAGGAAAATCGCGAGTATGCAGTCAGAGATGATGAGGTTTCCACATTATAATATTATGGCCAAAGAGATTGAAAAAGAGATAAAGTCCGGAACAGATGGCATAATAATAACCCATGGAACTGATACGATGCATTACACAAGCGCTGCATTAAGGTTTATTTTAGAAGATTTGCCTGTTCCTGTTATAATGGTTGGCTCTCAGAGAAGTTCAGATAGAGGTTCAACAGATGCTGCTGTTAATTTAATATCTGCTTGTTATTTCATTGCAAATTCTGATTTTGCAGATGTTTCAATATGCATGCATGAAAACATGAGTGATGATTCTTGCTTAATACTGCCTGCATTAAAGACAAGAAAGATGCACACTTCAAGAAGGGATGCATTCAGAGCAATTAATTCTGTTCCAATTGCACGGGTTAATTTCAATGAAAAGGATATTTCTTTTATTGCCAAAGATTATGACAAAGGGGATAAGAACAGGAAACTAAAGCTAAGATTGTTTAATGAAAAAATCAAGGTTGGAATAGTTAAAACCCATACAAACATGTTTGCTGATGAGTTTTTAGCTTACAAAAACTTTGACGGTTTGGTTGTTGAGGGAACTGGTCTTGGCCATCTTCCAAATGAAGAGATAGACGAGCATACAAAAGAGAACAAGAAAATATTTGATTCCTTGAAAAAAATGATAAAGGAAGGCCTTATAGTAGTCATGTCTTCCCAGGCAATTTACGGCAGAATCCAGATGAATGTTTACACTCCGTTAAGAGAATTACAGGATATTGGTGTTTTGGGGCATTTAAGTGATATGACTCCTGAAACTTCTTTTATTAAACTGGCCTGGCTTTTAAGCAACTACAATAAAGATGAAGTAAAGCAGCTAATAACAAAAAACCTTAAGGGCGAAATTTCAGAAAGAATTCAGGACAAAACTTTTCTAAGTTGATATCAGACAAACTTCATTTCTTTAACATGAACATATGTTTTTTTGTTGCAAAAATACGCTTTTTCTGTAATTTTCTTGCAGTATTTGCAGTAATCACTTGGTTTCTCACAAAAACCATTTTTTTCATAGAGAGTAAAATCCAATGGAAGGATTTCGCATAGTTTTATTTCTATTTTATCAACTAATTTATCTAATGATTCCTGCATATTTAATAAAAAGATAAGGCCATATAAATATTTTTTACAAATTGAATATATACTATCAAAATTATCAATAAGATTTATAAAGTTCTGGTGTTTTTAACTGGCCATGGAAACTGATTACGGCCAGATAAATTTCAAATGCGGGATTGAGATTCACCAGCAGCTTGACGCTCATAAATTATTCTGCAGCTGTCCTTCTATCATAAGGGATGACAAGCCAGATATTGTAATAAAAAGAAGGCTGAGGGCAAGCGCAGGAGAAATCGGAGATATAGACAAGGCCGCATTGCATGAATCAAAAAGGGCCAAGCAATTTATTTATGAAGCTTATTCTGACACGACATGTTTGGTTGAACTAGATGAAGAGCCGCCCCATGATTTAAACATGGAAGCACTGGAAATAACATTGCAAATAGCTTTAATGCTTAATGCAAAACCAGTGGATAAAATATGCTTTATGAGAAAAACAGTTATAGACGGTTCAAATACCTCAGGATTCCAAAGAACTGCATTGATTGCAACAGACGGCTTTGTTGAAACATCAAAGGGAAAAGTAAAAATTGACACCATCTGCCTTGAAGAGGAAGCTGCGAAGATTGTTAAAAGGGGTGAAAAACAAGACACTTACAATCTTTCAAGACTGGGAATTCCCTTGATTGAGATTGCAACTGCTCCAGATATAAAAAATCCTGAGCATTGTAAGGAAACTGCTGAAAAGATTGGAATGACATTAAGGTCAACAGGCAAAGTTAAAAGAGGATTGGGAACGATAAGGCAAGATGTAAATCTTTCAGTAAAAAACAAGGCCAGGGTTGAAATAAAAGGATTTCAGGATTTAAGAAACATGCCAAAAATCATTGAAAATGAGGTTAAAAGGCATCTCAAGCTTATTGAAAAAAAAGAACAATTAAAAAAAGAAGTGAGAAAAGCAAACAAGGACTTAACAACGAGTTTTATGAGGCCTATGCCCGGGGCAGCAAGAATGTATCCTGAGACAGATGTTAAAACAATAAAGCCAGATATAAGCAAAATAAAGATTCCTGAATTAATAACAGAAAAGTCAAAAAATCTTGAAAAAGAGTTCAACTTAAACAAAGATTTGGCAGACTTAATAATTAAATCAAATAAAACAGAAATTTTCACAAAACTTGCAAACAAATACAAAAACATAAAGCCGTTGTTTATTGCAGACATATTAATCAATTCAGAAAAGGAAATAAAAACAAGATACAAAAAAGAGATAGATTCAACCAAGCATATAGAGGAAATTCTTTATTACCTTGAAAAACAAACAATTCCAAAAGAAGCTGTTTTTGAGATTCTTGTTGAGATAGCCCATGGAAAAAGGCCTGATTACTTGAAATATATGTCAATGGATGAAAAAGAAATAAAAAAAGTTCTAAAGGAAATAGTTGAAAAGAATAAAGGCGCTCCATTTAATGCTTTGATGGGAGAAGCAATGGCCAAGCTAAGAGGAAAGGCAGACGGAAAAAAGATTGTTGAACTGTTAAAAGAACAAATAAAATAATCAATTTATTGGAAGCTTTATCATATGCTCTTTTACTGTTGACAATAAAAGCTTTGTTTCGATTCTTTCCACAAAATCATAGGCCTGGATTTTCTTCAAAAATCTATCTAAATCGCTTCTTTTCTTGAACTTTGCAATGACTGTTGCGTCGAACTGGCCGGTGTTGTCATAAACAGCAAAAACATTTGGATGCATCGCAATCTTTTCCTCTGCATCTTTCAGTTTGCCCTCAGAAATCCTTACATCAATTATTACCTGCATGTCATATCCTATCTTGGAATACTTAACACCTATTGTGTATTTGGTTATTATCCCTTCTTTCTCTAATCTTTTTATCCTGTTCATCACCGTTGCAACAGATACTCCTGCTTTCTTGGCTATTTTCCTGTAAGGGAGTTTAGCATCATCAATAAGCAGATTAAGAATTTTCTTGTCTTTGTTGTCGATATCAACATCCATTTTTCAGTTAAACAAACATCTAATTCAGCTATTATTTTATTGTTGAATTTAAACTTTTATTTAAATTTTTTGTTTTTATTGTTATTTTGTTTAATAAATTCTGCAAAAAGTATAAATTTGTAAATATTTAATCTTTAAATTGAGGTGTTTGTATGAAAAATGAATTCAAGTATGAAATAAATTTCAACCCAAAAGAAGTCAAAAAATGCAAAGACAGTTCTGATGTTTTAGAGCTGTTAAAACAAAATAATGAGGTTGAGTTTGTAAGGATATTCTTTTCAGACCTTGCAGGCAACTTGCAGTCTGATTTCTCAGTGCCAAAATACTGCATCACAGAACAAACATTAAAGGATGGATTTGGATATGACGGAAGCTCTGTATTAGGCCAGTCAAGAATCCAGGAAAGCGACAAAATCGCAGTTCCTATTGCTGAAAGCGCAATGATAACTCCCTGGAAATACAACCTTAAAACAAAGGGTATGGAAGAAAAATCATGGAGGGAGCTGATAATGTTTTCCAAACTATATAACCCCAATAGATCAAGGTATGAGGGTGATGTGCGTTATGTGCTTGAGAAAACTCTTGAAAAAGCAGAAAAAGATATTGGTGTTAATCATATGTACATCGGCCCGGAGCTTGAATATTTTTTATTTAAGGCAAACGGCGAAGGAAGGCCTGTTGTAAAGGATGGAAAGCCCGAGACTGTTGACCATGGAAGCTATTTCAAGGGTGGGTTATATGGAGAGGTAAGAAAGGAAAGTCAATTGATACTCCAGGCAATGGGCTATGAGTGCGAATATGACCACCATGAGGTCGCTCCCTCACAGCATGAAACTAATTTCAAATATCTTGATGCACTGGATATGGCGGATTTCATAATGCTTTACAAGTATGTTTTAAGGAAAGTAGCAAAAGAGCACGGGCTTTTTGCAAGCTTCATGCCCAAGCCAATAAAAGGTGAAAACGGAAGCGGGATGCACACGCATCAATCCCTTTTCCAGGATAATAAAAACATCTTCTTTGACAAGTCAGACAAAAGCCATCTTTCTGTTAAAGCAAAACAATACATGGCGGGACTTATGGAACACCTTCCTGAAATAACATCTGTTTTAAACCCGTCCGTAAATTCATTTAAAAGGCTTGTTCCTGGATACGAGGCTCCAGTTTATATCTGCTGGGATCCTGAAAACAGGTCAAACCTTATAAGGATACCGATGTATGACCCGGAAAAGGAAAACGCGCTAAGGCTTGAATTAAGAAGCCCTGATACTGCGTGCAATCCTTATCTTGCTTTTGCAGTAATGCTTTCAGCAGGGCTTAAAGGAATATCCAAGAAATACAGCGTTCCAGAGCCAATACATGAAAATGTTTATGAAATGAATGAAAAAGAAAGAGAAAAAAGGGGAATAAAAAGTTTGCCAGGAAGTTTAGAACAAGCAATAAATTTAACTGAAAAAGCAACTATTGTAAGAGAAACGCTTGGAGAGCATCTTTACAACAGTTTTATTGAAAACAAGATAAAGGAAATCCAGGAATTAAAACAAGATGAATTTACCTATAAAGAAAAGTACAGGGAAAAAGACCATAAAGGAATAACAAACTATGAGCTTGAGAAACTTTTGCCTGTTTTGTAATTTTTAAAAAAAGCAAAATATATAAAGGTAAATTTAGACAATAAAGATATGATAGATGTATTGATTGCATTTCTTGTTGTATCTGGGGTTATAAACTTGGTTATGTTTATACCTGCATTTATCTTTAAAACAGATAAGCTAACAGACATATCATACGGACTGAGTTTCTTAATCCTTTCAATGATAGCTGTAAAGCTTAACAACATAACCACAGGAAAAATGATTCTTTTTTTTATGATACTTGTATGGTCAACAAGGATATCAATCTATCTTTTTGCAAGAATCTTGGCCACAAAAAAAGACAAAAGGTTCGACGGAATAAGAGAGAATTTCTTGAAATTTCTTTCATTCTGGCTGCTGCAGGGAGTTAGTGTTTGGATAATATTAATTTCATCATTGATGTACATAAGCACAGACTTTTACAATCTAGGAATTTTATCATTAATTGGATTTATTATATGGCTTGCAGGAATATCAATTGAGGCAACATCTGACTACCAGCAGGCAATGTTCTTCAAAAATCCAAAAAACAAAGGCAGTTTTATATCAAAAGGAATATGGAAGTACTCAAGGCATCCAAACTATTTTGGTGAGATGCTCTGCTGGATTGGGATTTATGTTTATGTTCTTGATGCATTATCAGGAATTTATGCACTAATATCATTATTGAGCCCTGCATACATAATATTCATATTGGTTTTTGTTACAGGCCTTCCAAAAGTGGAAAAAAGCGCAGATGAAAGATTTGCAAAAAACAAATCATATCAAAAATACAAAAAAACAACAAGCATTCTGATACCATGGTTGCCAAAAAAATAAATTTTCTTAAATATTTTTTAATCTGGATTGTTTCTTTTATTTTCATAAGCACTGTTGATGCTGTATGGCATCTTGTAATCTTTAGAAATCCTTATGTTGAGGGAATAAAACCAGTTGCAAGGATGGCTGGAAATGAATTTGCATTCAAACTTATACCAGGATTACTATCACAGATAATTGTTGTAACCTCCATATTTTTATTGGTTGCTTGTTTTGCAGGAAAAGACATAAAAAAAGCAGCATTAATTGGAGCAATAGCAGGAATATTGACAATAACCGTTTATGGATTAGTAAACTATTCTTTAATAGAGGGATGGGGAATCAGAATAACCATTTTAGAAGTTATTTGGGGACCTATTCTTGGCTCGATAAGCGCTGTTTTTGTAATGAAAATGTTATCCTCCAATAATCTTATCTAATATTTTTATCCTGATTAAGCAAAGAAACCCAATTTAATAAACTAGGAAAATATAATCTCTCTTTTTATCATTATCTCATTCACAAAAAGAAACAAATTCTTTTTCACTCAAAAACAACAAGGAACGAAAAGAAAAACTACTGTGTATAAAAGATTAAGAACAAACGCTAATAATCCAATAACCAATCCTGCTTCAGCTACACGTGTTACTCCTCTTTTCTTTTGTATAGCATAAAAAACAATAGCAATTGCTCCTAGTATAGTACCAATAAATAGTTTTGA
>JAQTRH010000054.1 GCA_028711925.1 Candidatus Nanoarchaeia archaeon
TATTAAACTTAAAACAATAGAATTTATGCCTTATATATAAAGTTTTGTGAAAATAAACAAAAATAATAAAAAATTATCTTAGGATATCTATCGCAAGCTCATCATTAAATCCTGAACGCTGAACCCTTTTTTCAGATTCCTTTCCCATTATCCAGGGTGAGTGCACTCCTGTCATTATTGTCATCACAGTAAGCTTTCCTTTCATATTATCATCAATCCTTGCTCCCCAAATAACATTTGCGTCCTGGTCCATTGATTCTGTTACTAGCTCACCTACCCTGTTTACTTCATCTAAAGTTAGGTCATTGCCTCCAGATATATGGATTAATGCTCCTGTTGCGCCTTCATAGCTTATATCAAGCAAAGGATTAGCTAAAGCGCCCCTTACTGCCTCATCAACCCTGTTTGCTGTGTCAGAAGCTCCTACTCCTATTGCAGCAACTCCTCCATTATTCATTATTGCCTTTACATCTGCATAGTCAAGGTTAACAAGTGAAGGAACAGCTATTGTCTCTACAATACCTTTTATCATGGTGGATATCAGTTCGTTTGCAACTGCAAATGCCTGCTGAACAGGAAGGTTTCCTGCTATGTTTACAAGCCTGTTATTATCAATAACAATCACTGTGTCTGCATGCTGCCTTAGCTGCTGCAATCCAAACTCTGCCTTATCAACCCTTGCGCGCTCTATATTGAATGGCATTGTAACTGTTCCAATTACAATTGCTCCGCACTCTTTTGCAACCTTTGCTATTGTTGGAGCGGATCCTGTTCCTGTTCCTCCTCCCATTCCTGCGCATACAAATATCATATCAACGTCTTTTAAGGAGTCTTTTATCTCATTAATTGATTCATTTGCTGACTCTGCACCTTTTTGCGGAAATCCCCCGCATCCTAATCCACGCGTAACATTTCTTCCTAAAAGTATCTTTTGGTCTGCTTCAGTAATATCAAGATGCTGCTGGTCGGTGTTTGCAGCTATAATCTCAGCGCCTTTTATGCCTTTCCTGTAAAGCCAAGACACCATGTTATTTCCTGCGCCTCCTGCTCCAAAAACCTTTATGTTGGCTTGCCCTACTACCTGTCCGCTTAAAGTTTGTTCAGAATTCTTCAAAGCATTTTCAACAATAAAATCCATCTTTTTACCTCCTTTTAATATCCAAAATTGTATACTGATATATCATAAACTCATCTTATATATAAATATTTCGTTTTTGTATATTCTTCTCGTCGAGAGATACTTAATCCATTTTAATTTAGTTTTATAATACATGATTATACAAAAAGCAAGATTTATATACTGGTATAATCTACTAAACTAACTGGGGGTGTAGATGGTAATACTTTTTGATAGATTTAACATGCCAGATAACATATTTGATGTTATATTCGCCACAAAGCAGCAAAAGATTGTTGCAGAGCTTTTAATTCAGCATATGAAAGAAAATGGCGGCGAAATAGGAAAATCAGAGATGTCTCTTTTTGCTACAAAGCTGCACGAGGGAAACCTCATAGCAGAGATAAATGAACCCCAATATAGGGGGAAAAAAGTTAAGCTTTCTTACAACAAAAGGCAGTTTTATGACAGAATTCTTACACCTATGAAAAGTATGGGATTAATTTATTATGATTTATACAAAAAAACATACAAGCTTTCAGAGTCATTTAATAAAGAAATTGTTAGAGTCGGGCTTTTGTGGCTTAAAGAGCTTAGAAAACCTCCTCTCAACATCAAAAAAAGTTAAATATTTTCTGTTAATACAGCTGCTTTTTTTCCTTCAACTAAAATTGTGTGTTCTGCCTGGCTAACGATTCCTTTTCCCCTTTCCGCTAAAGGAGGATATTCTGTTATCATTCCTATGTTTGCCAACTGCTTTAATGCAAAGTTAACTTTAAATGATGGAAATTTTTTCTCAAGCCAGGATTTTGCAAAAGGAAGGCCATTGTATTTTTCTATCTCTTTTAATACTATCCTTGTAGTCATATCCCTTACTGGTTTTTTATTGGTTAGAGCAAAAACATTAGGGTTTGACGTCTCTATAACAATTCCCTCTCCGTTTGTTGCAAAGGGTTCAATTGCAAATACATCACCTTGTTTTAATCTTGTTGAATCCTGATTGTCATAGTTGGGTATTGTCGGGCTTGTATGAACCTGAAATTTTCCAAGGCCGTGTCCGCTTAAATTACGTACAGGAGCAAATCCATGCCCCATTATTGTTTCCTGTATAACCTTCCCAATCTCGCTGAGAGTCGTTCCTGGCTTTATTATTTTTATTGCATTATTTAAGGCATCTCTTGATGCCTTTACAAGCTCTTGATTTTCTTTTGACAAATCAACAGTGCACGCATTATCTCCGATAAATCCATTTATATGAGCGCCCACATCAAGCTTGACTACTTGATTTTCTAGAACTGGATTATTGTTTTTTGTTGGACAAAAGTGAGCAGCAAGGTCATCCATAGAAAGTTGGGATGGAAATGCTATCTCTCCCCCTAGATTTATTATTTTTTTATCAACACTTTCTGCAATATCAAGAAGAAAAACATCTTTCTTTATCAGCTTTTTTCCGTATTCAAGGGCCTGAGACGCTATTTTGCACGCTTTTCTTAGGTCATCAACATCCTCTTTGCTAAGCTCATTAATATTCATTAAAATAAAACTTGCAAGTTTATTATAAAAAACTTTGCATTAAGAAAGAGCGCCAGCTATTGTAATCAGCAAAATCATGAACACAACTATTAAATAAAATATTTTTTTTATCATTTTAGTATATTATTGCTACAAGAATCCTTGTTATCTGGCTGAATCTTATTTTTCCTGGGTCCTGTGTTGGATTGTTATCTCCCTTTACAATGCAATACCACCCTCTTTCATCTTCTCCAATTTTTATAACCCTGTGAATTATTATTCCTTCTGCGTAATCTGATTTATAGGATATTATATCGCCAACGCTTATGTCTTCTTTGGATTTAGGAACAATCTGTATTGCATGTGATGTTTCATCAATAACTGGGTCCATTGAGTTAGTGTTTGTGAAGGAAGCCCATTCAGGGTCTTTTATTTCTATTACAACCCTGTTGCTGTAAACATTTATCTGGTCTTCTTTTATCCAGTCAGTTGGTGAATTCAATTCTGGGGCTGTTCTTAACTGTGATAAAGGCATCTCTAAATAACCAAACCCCGCATAAGTCTCATTGACTATAATTCCCAACATAAATGCTATCATCAAGCTTATTATTTGCTTTTTTTCCAACATTAAAAGTAACCCCCAATCTAACTAAGAAGTAGTAACAATACTATATAAATCTTTCTATTTTTTAGTATTAAGGAGTAGTAAATTTATTTTAAGAATTATAACCTGAAGTTTATTAAAATTTTCTACAATCTCTTTTTTTATAAGGATTTGCTTCATCGCCCAGTCTTGGTGTTAAATAATATTTAAGAATTTTTCCTATAAAGTTTTTGTCTTGTTTTGCAGATATATAATCCTCCTCCAGGTATAATTTCCTGTATGGATTTGCTTTATCACCAATTCTAGGAATGGAGTAATATTCCAAGAAATTTGATATAGTCTCTGTAAGGCTTTTTTTAACCTGTTTTTGAGGCATGTATAGATTTTTAATATAATAATCCTCTAATTTAAATTTTTTTTTCCTAAACATTTTATAATATAATCATCTAGACTATATAAATCTTTCTGTTTTTAGTTACTAAGAAGTAATTAATAAATCTATTACTTTAACCTTAAGGCTTCTAAATTTCTTGGAGCAGCTGTCTCTATGCGATTCATCTTATGCAAAGAGCTTGCCAAATCAAGACATCTTGAGCTTTCTCCATGATTAAGTATAACCTTTTTTGGTTTTGGGTCGCACCTGTAAACAAAATTAAGGAGTTCTTTCCTTCCGCTGTGGCCTGTAAAACCTTCGATAGTATGAATGTCAAGCTTTATCTGTGTTATCTCCTTTCCTCCATCAACTGACATTTCCCTTTCTCCCCTTTGTATGCGCCTTCCAAGAGAGCCTTCTCCCTGATAGCATACGAAAAGCATTGTGTTTTTTGGGTTGTCAGCAAGCTGCTTTAAGTATTGCACAGAAGGACCTCCAACCAGCATTCCTGATGTTGCAAGGATTATGCATGAACCGGTTTCTTCTATAACCTGTTTTCTTTCTTTTTGAGAGCCAATCCTTTTGAATATATCAGATAAAAATGGATTTTGGTCTTTGTGAAATATCTGCTTTCTTACTGCGCTGTTTAAAAACTCGGGATAAGCAGTATGTATTGCAGTTATATCCCATACACTGCCGTCTATAAATACAGGAACCTTTTCAATGCTTCCAGTCCTTATAAGATTCTCGACGATAAGCAAAACTTCCTGCGCCCTTCCTGAACCTAAAACAGGAATTAAAACCTTGCCTTTTCTTTTTATTGTTTCTTTTATTATATTGGCTACTTCATCCTCACACTCCTTTCTTGACTGAAGAACATTATCTCTTCCGCCGTATGTGCTTTCCATCATCAATGTTTCAACTCTTGGAAATTTTGTTACTGCTGTATCAAGCAGTCTTGTTTTTCCGAATTTCATATCTCCAGTATAAACAATATTATGAAGACCGTTTCCAATATGAAGATGAATCATGGATGAGCCTAAGATATGCCCTGCATTATACAATGTTATTCTTACATCTGGTGTTATATCACTAACCTCATTGTAGTCGAGGCAGATTGTATGCCTTACCATTTCTTTTATATCATCTATAGAAAATATAGGCTCTTTTGCATTTGAGCGCATTATCTTTACATAGTCAATCAGCAAAAGTGCAGAAACATCCCTTGTTGGGGCAGTGCAGTAAACAGGTCCTCGGAATCCATACTTGTACAAATAAGGTATGAAGCCGCAGTGGTCAAGGTGTGAATGTGTTAATACAACAGCGTCAAGGTCGTTTATATTAAATTCAGGAGCCTCGAGAAAAGGATATCCTTCTCTTTCGCTTGCAACATCAACACCACAGTCAAGCAAAACTCTTGATTCAGGAGTCTGAAGAAGTATACATGACCTTCCGACCTGTCTTCCTCCGCCCAGGTAGCTTATTCTTATCCATTCGTTCTTTTTCTCCCTTATCCAGCCATCGTAAATTCTGTGGCCTATCTTATCAAGGAATTTTCTTCTGTAATCAGAATTTTGGTAAAGAACTTCTCTTATATTTTCAATAAGCTGAGACCTTATTGCGGGCTTTCTTCTTATCAATGGAACCCAAAGAGTTTTTTTTCTTATGTCTCTTAATATCTCTCCTTGTTTTCCTATTGCGATGCCTGGCTTTTCTGCTTCTATTATAACCCTTGAACGCTGTTTGTCAAATATTATTTTATCAACACCAGCTTCTTCTGGAATTGCTTTTTTTATTATCTCTTCAGCGTCTTCTGAGTCAATTGTTATTGCAGGGTCGGGCCTTAGCTCAACCCTTTTTTTTATGTTATCGACTATATCTCTTATCATTCCATTGTTGTTTAGGAAGAACTCCTTGTCTTTTGTGTAAAGGACAATGTTTGCTCCCTCAAAACATGCGTCGCTTATTTTACCCTCAGGAAGTTGGCTGAGAATTTCTTTTATTATTGGATTATTCATCAAATGCACCTTTCTTAAGTTAAGAAAAAAAATTATTCTATCTTGTTGTTAATTTCTTTTTCAAGTATATTCTTTACTCCTTCATCAGTTATAGAAATTATATCAACTCCATTTCCTGAAGCAGAATCCCTTTGCAGAGCAGCATTCAAACACTTGACTGCTAACTTTGCCCCTTCTTCTATTTTCATATCTTTTCTGTACAATGTTTCAAGAACACCATAGGCCATAACTGAGCCAGAGCCTGATGATATAAACTCATCATTTTTTGACAGTGAGCCGTCAGGATAAATATCATACAAATGA
This sequence comes from Candidatus Nanoarchaeia archaeon, assembly GCA_028711925.1. GTDB lineage: Archaea > Nanobdellota > Nanobdellia > Woesearchaeales > CG1-02-33-12 > M55A3. The sequence goes on from JAQTRH010000054.1 coordinate 5,928, forward strand.
GTTCCCTCGCTGTCAATTCCGCCAAATAAAAAGTGGCTTATCCCCGGTATCATTGACATCTTTCTTATGTTAGAGTATACCATTCCTGCAAGAAGATTTACCGCCTCAGTTACATTTGGCTCTCTTTCTGTTCTCACACTTTTTAATGCAAGCTCTGCCTTTAACAGCTTTACAAGAAGCTGTATGTCTGAAACTCCTCCTGCTGTTGTTAAGGCCATTCTATCATTTATCTTGTATACTTTTTGCGCTTTTTTGTCAACTATCATATTGCCTGCTGTTGCTCTTCTGTCAGCAGCAAGAATTATTCCATCTTTGCAAATAATTCCAAGAGTTGTAGTACCAGTTTTCATTATATTCTCGTTTTCCATAGGATTATACCCCACATTTTTTAGAAAAAATTCTTCTACAGAAAGAATTACCCTTAATAAACCACAGGATATATTTAAATCTTACGTTTTTTCATTAATTTTTGTTATATGCAATATCATTTGTAGAATTTAGGTTCTCTGAAAAATAATTTATCATCCTCATTTTTGGTTATTTCTTGATAAACAGTTTTACCTTGAGAATCTTTATAGAATAAGGCAGATTCATATTTTCCATTTTCATTTAAATCTATATTTCTGACCATGGGTAAATTGATCCCTACAGGAGGTC
>JAQTRH010000055.1 GCA_028711925.1 Candidatus Nanoarchaeia archaeon
AAAGGGGTTTTTGGATAGAAACTATATATATTCAACTGATTTCTTTAGAAAAAAATATGAAGCAAGAGCAAGAAAAAATCTTGAAAGATCCTTGGCTAAATAATGCTGGGGTCAAAGTTTAGTTCCAGAACAACGTTTATACTATTTATTTTTTACATTTTTAATTTATTTCTTTATTTCAGATTTTTTATAAAAATCCCTTGTATGAAACTTAATAAACTGTTTTTAGAAATAATCTTAGTTTCTTGGTTAAAAACCCGCAAAATATTAAAACTACAACATTTTTTAGGTATTGATGAAAGAGCATAAAGATACAAGGGAAATGAATGGAATTGGACTTTTCAAAAAAGCTATGATAGGAATAGCCATGTTCTGCCCTTTTTCTTTTGTAAAAAGGTCTATTTATAAGCTGCTTGGAGCAAAGATTGGCCATAATGTTTACTTCGGCCCCCAATCAGTTATTATAAGCAATAATTACAAAAAAATAAGGATAGGGGATAATGTATTTTTCTCTTTTGGTGTTGCAATAACTACAGAGGATTTAGTGATAGGTGATAATACTCACATTGGCTATCAAGCTTTAATGACAGGAAAAATAAAAATAGGAAAGAACTGCAATATAAACAACAGGGCTTTTATTGAGGCATATTATGCTCCTATTATAATTGAGGATAATGTGACTATAGCTGGCTCTGTGATGATTTCATCGCATGACGGCTCTTTTATGAATGTTCTGGGAAAGGAGATGATAGCGAAGCAGATTATATTAAAAAAACAATGCTTTATTGGCAATAATGCTGTTATATTGCCAGGCATAACAGTGAATGAAAAGGCCATAGTGGGAGCAGGAGCTGTTGTGACAAAGGATGTTGAGAAAAGAACAATTGTTGTTGGTGTTCCTGCAAAGCCAATAAGGAAAATTTAAGTTATTCATAATAGACTTTAATTTATATAATTTTATTCTTATTGGAATATTTTTTTCAAAAGTTTTTATATAAATGATATTAATTTGAATTCTATGAGGTGTTGTGTCTTTTGAAAGTTATTGATATTATTAAGAAAAATTATGGAAAAACAATCTCAATTGAGGTAGAACCTCCGATTCTTGGCGGAAGCATAAAACAGGTATGTGAAACAATATACCCTCTTGTTGAATTAGGGGTAAGTTATATTGATATAACCTATCATCCAAAGGATATTATTAAAAACGGAAATGGAGATGTGTTTTATCAAAGGAAAAGGCCTGGCACCAATGGAGTTGCTGGTGCGATAAAAAACAAGTGTGAAGAATCAGAAGTGATTACTGTTCCGCATGTTATCTGCACTGGATTCACAAAAGAGGATATACAGGATACTCTTATAGAATTAAGTTATCATGGAATTGAGAGTATAATGGCCTTAAGAGGAGACCCGCCAAAAATAAATGGAAGATTAACAAAATTTAAGCCAGAAAAAAATGGATATTCTTATGCAAAGGATTTAATTAAGCAGATTGTTGATCTTAAAGAAGGTAAATATTTAGAAGGATTAAAAGGCGAACCTATTGATTTTTGCATCGGCGCTGCATGCTATCCAGAGGGTTATTATAAAGGACAAACAGCAGATGAAAACATAGAATGGACAAAAGCAAAGGTTGATTCGGGAGCTGATTACCTTGTTACACAGTTATTCTTTAATAATGATGCTTATTTAAAGTTCGTTGAAGAATCTAAAATAGATGTTCCGATTATTCCCGGAATCTTTCCTATTTCTTTATACGGGCATGTGGAAAAACTGCCGGCAGTGTTTGGATGCGAAATTCCAGATGGGCTTATAGATAAAATTGAAAGGTATAGAGGCAATGAACAAGACATAAAAAAGATTGGAATAGAAGAATGTATCAAACAATGCAATAACCTTCTTGATAACGGCGCACCAAGCCTGCATTTCTTTGCAAACAGGGGGGCCCCTATTGAAGAGGTTATTAAAAATTTGTATGATTAACTAATTTTTTTGATTAAAAATAATTAAGAAATCAAAGAATCAATAAGCTCTTTCTGCTGTTTTGACCAGTCTTTGTCAGAATGAGTTCTTATATAATTGGCCCAGTACTTTATCATCCATTCCCTGTCCTGCTTGTTTATATTATCCTGCATTTACTTATTCATGTATAAAAAGATTTTATACATTAACCTTTCTGTTTATAGAAAGGTTTGAAATCGCAATAATTATATATTAAATGGTTAGTTGTTTATATATGAAAGTCATAAGGACCATTGAATCTTTTTATCCGTATGTTACTGGGCCGGCCAATCAGGCCTTCAACATCTCAAAAGGATTGTATAAACAAGGCATTGAATCACCAATATTTACTTCTTTTTTTAATGCTGAGAATTCAAAAAAACATGAGTATTTTAATAGTGTTCCTGTAACAAGATTTAAGATAGAGAGAAGGTTAATGAAATACATAATGACCCCCTCGATGAAAAAAGCAATTGAGAAAGAGGATTTTGACATAATTCACAGCCACGGCTATCGCTCTTACCAAAGCTCATTGGGATATGGAATAGCAAGAAAAATGAAAAAGCCCTTTGTTGTAAATACTCACGGCATGCTCTCTGCTTACAATAATTTCAATATGGGTTTTCTTTCAAAATTACCATATATTACTTATGATATAGCAACATTAAAGAATGTGGTTAAAAAAGCCAATATGGTTGTAACATCATCTGACAAAGAGTACAGCGAGGCATTAAAGTTTGGAATAAAAAAAGAGAAACTTAAGACAATACCTGCAGGAATAAATATCAATGATTACACTCCTGAAAAGAGTGACTCATCTAAAATAAATCTTCTCTTTGTTGGCAGAATTTCAAGAAACAGAAACCTTGAGCCTATTATAAATGCAATGAAATTTTTGGATAATGAAAAAGTAAGGCTTACAATAGTTGGAGAGGAAGCAAAGAGCTCTGAAACATCAAGGCCGGGCTATGTAAAAGAGCTGAAAAAACTTTCAAAAGGATTGAATGTTGATTTCACAGGACCGAAATACGGCAAAAATTTAATTAATTATTATAAGAATTCAGATATCTTTGTTTATACCTCTTTTTATGAAAATTTTGGCCAGACAATTCTTGAGGCCGGAGCAGCTGCATTGCCAATAATAACAACAAAAGTGGGTGTAGCAGAACAGATAATAAACCATAATGAAAACGGTTTTTTTGTTGATTTCAATAATCCAAAAAAGATAGCTGATTATGTAAAAGAGCTTTCAAGCAAAACAAAAAGACAGAATTTTGGAAAAAAAGCAAGGGAAAAAGTAAGAAAAGACTTTGGATGGGAAAACATAATCAAAAAATATGTTGAAATTTACAATTCTATTTCTTAAGATTGTTGTTTTCCAGCCATTTTATATTGCTATAACTTGCATGAGTATGGTCAAGGTCAGGATTTTTTTCAAAAGCTTCCTTAATCTCCCTTACCCCATCATCGACACCCATCTTCATATCAACATCAAGAGTCTTTCTCAATCTGCTAAAATCAACCTTATAATCTCTTTTGTCAACATCCTTATCCTCAATAACAACATTTGCAGAGGGTATTATTTCCTTTACAAACTCTCCTATCTTGTTTATTGTATGATTGTTTCTTTCTGTTCCCACATTAAATACTTTTCCTCCAACATTTTCTATAGGCGACTCCAATACCTTGATAATTGTCTCGGCAACATCAGAAACATGCACATTAGGCCTCCATTGGTCTCCTCCAAAGATTGTTATTTTTCCATCTTTTATTGCCTTTGCAGTTAATGTATTCACAACAAGATCAAACCTTGGTCTGTAAGAAAAACCGAAAACCGTGCTTAGCCTTAGTATAGTTGGCCTGAAGTTTTCATCTGTCATCTCATTTAATGCGTTTTCTGATGCAATCTTCATCTTTGCATAAAGCGATACAGGGTTAAGCTCTGATTCCTCATTAAGAAGCTCATTTTTTTTGGATGCCCCGTAAACACTGCATGAGGATGCATAAACCATCCTGTTAATCTGGAAGTGCTTGCACATTAAAGCAATTGCCCTTGTAGCAAGATAATTTATTTCCTGGGTCCTTTTTGTGTCTAATGCGCATGCAGGATCTCCAACTATCTCGGCCAGATGAACCACTGCATCAACATCCTGCAGTGCCTCGCTTACATAGCTTATATGCCTTGTATCTCCTTCTATTATTCTCAGGTTAGGATTTGATTCAATACTTTTAAGAGAATCTTTTCCATATGTAAAGTTATCAAGGATATTAACCTTATACCCTTTATCAAGAAGCTTTCTAACAAGGACTGAGCCAATATATCCTGCCCCTCCTATAACCAGAACACTCCTTAGGTGATTCCTTATCTTTGCTGCATTGCTGAAGTAAGAAACATCTGCTCCCTGTGAGAGTATAACAAAATCCTTTACAACATTGTTTTCGTCAACTAATGGAAGGTTGAATATATCTGGATTTTTCTTGATTACATTTAGAATCTGTTCTCTAGGTGCTCCAACCTTAATATAAGTTGGATTCTTGTTCATTACTTCTGAAATTTTTTCATTTATCCCTATTCCCCTTAATATTCCTCTTCTTATATCTCCATCAGTGACCATTCCGCAGAGTTTTCCATCACTGTCAACAACAACTGCTGTCCTTATCTCCCCTTCATCTATTACTTTCATTGTTTCTTTTATTGTTTTGTCTTTATTTACCAATATTTTTTTTATTTCTCTCATTTTAAAAATACCCCAGATCTTTTAGTCTTTGTTTCATTTGTTTTTCCCCTTTTTCAGAAATTTTTGATTTGCTTAACTTTATTTTATCTCTTTTAATCCAGTCAAGCAATGATGACTTTAATTCATTGAAATCATTTAAATGAGATATGTCTTTCTTCTCATTAGGGTCTTTTTCAATGTTATATATCTCATATTTTTCTTTGTCAGGATGATATATCACTTTTATGTTATCCTTGATTACAGCTTTTTTCTCAGTGCCGTACATTATTGATTCCATGAATATTTTTCTTTCCTTATTTCCTTTGATTAATGGGATTCCATCAAAACCATAATCTGAATCATTATCAGTTAAATCAATTATAGTTGGAGCAATATCCATTATGCTTACTGTATTCTTATTTTTTATTTTTTTGTGCTGGTAAGGAATTCTTAAAATTAATGGAATGTTTACAAGCTCGTTGTAAAGAGTATGGCCGTGGTCAACTCCGCGGTCATAGGTTCCTGAGCGGTTGTCTCCATGCTCCCAGAATTCCTCTCCGTGGTCTGAGCAGAATATAATTATTGTCTTTTCAAGAAGCCCTGTTTTTTTCATATGATTTAAAATATTGCCTACAAAATCATCAGCTATTTTAACCTCCATGTCATATTTATCTTCAACATAGATTTTTTCTTCATAAGAAAGATTATATTCGGGATTTTTCTTGAGGTTGAGTAGGGAATAATTATTTTCAAAATAAGCCATGTAAATATCTTTTGATATGAATCTTGCTTTGTTTATATACTTAAAGGGAGCATAAGGAACATGCGGCTCCATTAAATTAATCCAGACAAAGAAATTATTTTCCCTGTTTTCATTCATGAATTTCTTTGCTTTTTCTGTTAATATTGCTGAATAAGTCTTTTTCAATCCTATAAATTTCAAAAAGTCATTAAAAGTGTTGTCTTTTTTTGTCTGTGTTTCATAAACATCAAATCCACGGCCATAACCTGCTTCAGGATAGCAGACTCCTGAGTTGCCCTGAAAGCATGCAGTCATATATCTTTTTTCCTTCATTACTTCCTGGATAAGTTTTACATTATTGTTTATTATGTAAACCTTTTCCTCCCCATTATGGTTTTTTTCTTCGGTATAACCAAGGTCAGATGGATACTTTGAAGAAAGCATTGAACCAAAGCCAGGACCTGTCCATGGGCCTGTGGAATATGCATTATCAAACACAATGCTAGTTTTTGCAAATGAATCTATGTTGGGGGTAATGTTTTTTTTATTTCCATAGACACCCAGTTTGTCCTTTCTCAGAGTATCTATACTAATTATCAAAACATTCAGTCTTTCACTCATTTTCAAAAAATTTCTTTATTGTTTTTATCATGTAATCTAAATCCTCTTTTGTCATGTCAGGATAAAGGGGAAGATTAAGCACGCTATTTGATAAAGCCTCAGTCTTAGGCAAATCTCCCTCTTTATAATTATAATCCTTTTTGTAAAGTGTTTTTAGATGTACTGGCTCAAAGTAAACTTTGTTCATTATTCCATTATCAACCAGATGCTGCTGTAATTTATCTCTTGTCTCCTTGTCCTTTAACTGTATTGTGTACATCTGATAAACCTGAAAATGATTTTCAATCTCCTTTGGGACAGTTATTGCATCAATCTTTGATAATTCACTGCTTAAATAATGCCCATGGCTTCTTCTTATCTCAATAACCTTCTGCATTTTATTGAATTGTGATAATCCGAGTGCAGCGCATATTGTGGGCATCCTGAAGTTAAATCCTGGC
>JAQTRH010000056.1 GCA_028711925.1 Candidatus Nanoarchaeia archaeon
GAATGAAAAAAAAGGATTATTTAATATTCTTTAACTTTCGTTCTGACAGGGCAAGAGAGATAAGCTATGCTCTTACTGATAAAAAATTTAATCATTTCAAGACTAATTCAACATACAAACTTGTATGCATGTTTCAGTATGACAAAAACATAAAAGCAAAGGTTGCATTTCCTGAAATTGAAATAAAAAACAACTTAGGCCAGACAATTGCAAAAAACAATTTAAAACAGTTAAGGATTGCTGAAACAGAAAAATATGCCCATGTAACATTCTTTTTCAACAGCGGTGTTGAAAATCCAAACAAAAATGAAAACAGGATTATAATACCCAGCCCCAAAGTGGCAACCTATGATTTAAAGCCAGAGATGAGCGCTTACAAAGTAAGAAATAAATTGATTCAGGCAATAAAATCAAAAAAATATGATATTATCATAGCAAATTTCGCAAATCCTGATATGGTTGGCCATACAGGAATATTTAAGGCCGCTGTAAAGGCCATTGAAACAGTTGATGAGTGTGTGGGCGATGTTGTAAGGGAAGTTAAAAATGTTGATGGAACTGTTTTGATTACAGCAGACCACGGCAATTGCGAGGAGATGTTAGGAGATAGAAAGACATCTCACACAACAAACAAGGTTCCTTTTATTGTTGTTTCAGATAAAAAAAACATAAAACTCAGAGATGGAATATTAGCAGATATTGCCCCAACGATGATTGATATTCTAAAAATAAAAAAGCCAAAGGAAATGACAGGGAAAAGCCTAATATTGCATTAACCGGAAATATATTCTTTTCAGTAAACAAAACTTTAAATAAAAAGAATTTATCTTTTAAAATATGGCAACCTACTCCCACTCAAAGATATGCTGTTTTGAGCAGTGCCCTCTTAAATACAAATTCCAGTATATTGACAAAATCAAGACAGATATAGAGCAGACTGTTGAGGCATTTCTTGGAAGCATGGTTCATGAAACGCTTGAAAAACTTTACACTGACCTTAAATTTCAGAAGGTAATGAGCTTAGATGAGCTCTTGGAATTTTATAATGATTTATGGCAAAAAAACTGGAATGATGCCATTGTTATTGTAAAAAAAGGCTATGAAAAGGAAAACTACAGGAGGATGGGAGAGAAATTCATTACAGACTACTACAACCATTATTATCCTTTCAACCAGGGAAAGGTGCTTGGGCTTGAAACCACTGAATTTGTTGACTTAAATGATGAATACAAGTTCCATGTAAGGATTGACCGGCTTAATGAGGCAGATGAGGGTGTTTATGAAGTTCATGATTATAAAACAGGCGGCTATCTTCCTGAACAGGCAGCTGTAGATGAAGACAAGCAGCTCGCAATGTACTCTTTATGGGTGTTGAGAACATTCGGAAATGTCAAGAAAGTAAAGTTGATATGGCATTATCTTGCATTTGACAAAGAACTTGTTTCTGAAAGGACAAATGACCAGATTATGGATTTAAGAAGAGAAACAATCCAAAGAATAAAAAAGATAGAGGCTGCAAAGGAATTCCCTCCGAATGTTTCAAGATTGTGCGACTGGTGCCAGTTCAGGCCAATCTGTCCTCAGTTCAAGCACCTTTACAAAATTGAAGACATGAAACCAGAGGAATACCTTGAAGATGACGGGGTAAAATTGGTTAATAAGTATGCTGAAATGCAGGAAAAAATAAAGGATTTAAGCGAGGAGCTTGAAAAAGTGAGAGAAAGGTTAATTGAGTTTGCAAAAAAAGAGGATGTTGATGTTGTATTCGGCTCAGATATAAAGGCCTCTGTAAGCTCTTACGAGTCATTCAGCTTTCCCTCAAAAAACCAAAGAAAAGAATTCAATGAGATTGTAAAGAAAATCGGTTTATGGGATGAACTCGCTGTTGTAGATACATATGAACTGGCAAAAAAAATAAAAAACAAAGAATTACATGAAGAATTAATAAAAATTCTCGAAAAATTTATTGAAAAGAAAAAAACAGACATGATAAGAATATCAAGAAGCATGAACAATAACAATAATTGCTGAACTAATCCTTTCTTGGTTTCCAAACATAAACTTTATCATTTTTTCTTGCTGTTTTTTCAAGCTTTATCCCAACAGAAGTTCCTTTGACTGCCTTATCCGTTTGTTGATTATTTAGCTGCATAGAAGTTATCTTCTGCTTAATTGTTCCTGTTGTCGGGCCGATTATAATTATTTTATCTCCTTTCCTGACTTTTCCGCTTTGAATAACCACCTCAGCAACACTTGGCTTTGCGTAAAAGTTTTTTACAATACCAATAAATTCTTTTTTATGGGTCGATTTTGAGCCGTATGTTTTTGACCATTGATTTATGGGTTTGCCAAGAAAAAATCCTGAATGAAATCCGCGGTTATAAACGGAATTCAGTTTTTTCATCAATAATTTTTTGCTTTTTTCATCAAGCTTTTTTTCATACCAAAGGTCAACAGCTTTTCTATAAGAAGATACAACCTCTGCAACATATTCCGGACTTCTTGCCCTTCCTTCTATTTTTAATGCCTCAACATTCAAATCAAGGATTTTCTCAATAAAGGGCATTGTGCATAAATCTTTAGGGCTTAGGATATAATCTTTGCCTAAAATAAAAGAATGACCTTCTTCTATATCTTTAATTTCATATTCGCGCCTGCAGGGCTGCAAGCAATCACCCCTGTTTGCACTTTTTCCAAAAACATTTTGGCTTAAGAAACATCTTCCTGAAATACTCACACACATAGCCCCATGTATGAATATTTCAATTTCTGCCTTTGTTTTGTTTTTTATCTGATTTATCTGCTCAAGAGTGCATTCTCTTGCCAATGTAATCCTTTTTGCTCCTGCCTTTCTGTAAAACTCACATGCATAAGAATTGCTTGCGCTTGCCTGTGTGCTCAAAAAAGCATCAATTTTCTGCTTTTTACATTCTGATAATACAGACATATCCCAGCATATAATTGCATCTATGTTTGCTTTTTTAGCTTTTTTAATGAATTCCTTTACTTTTGAAAGCTCATTTTCAAAGATAATTGTGTTCACTGTAAGATAAATTTTCACTTTTCTCTTATGGGCATAGGAGACAACCTTATCAAGCTCTTTAATAGAGAAATTTTTTGCAGTGGCCCGCATGTTAAACTCATTAACACCAAGGTAAACTGCATCTGCTCCTGCATTTATTGCAGATACAAGGCTCTCATAATTTCCTGCGGGGGCCATGATTTCTGGTTTTTTTCTTTTCATAAAACAATGAAAATGTTTTGATTATATAAATATTTGCAGGCAAAATTATTTAAACCCAATGAGTTAAAAAAATAAGATGTATATTAAAGATATAAAAAAAGATATTCCTGAAAGGGTTTATGATATTCTGGAAAAAGAGATTGATGAGCTTAGGCCCTGCCAGGAAAAGTCAATAAAAAAAGGATTGTTGAAGGGAAAAAATATTCTTGTCTGCACTCCGACTGCAAGCGGAAAGACATTATGTGCAGAGCTTGCCTTCACAAAAAATATAATGGAAAGAAAAGGAAAAGCAGTATATGTTGTTCCTTTGAAAGCTTTGGCATCAGAAAAATTTAACTCGTTCAAGGAAAAATACCCATTTATAAGAACAGCATTGTCTATTGGAGATATTGATTCTGCAGACCCTTATTTAATTGATTATGACTTGATTATAACTACGAGCGAGAAATTTGATTCCTTGATAAGGCACAAGGCAAGCTGGCTTAGCCATATAGCTTTAGTTATATTTGATGAAATACATCTTTTGAATGATCCTGGAAGGGGCCCAACCTTAGAAATAGTCATAACAATATTAAGAAAGCTTCTGAAAAATATACAGATTGTAGGCCTTTCGGCAACAATAGGAAACCCAGAGCAGTTTGCAGAATGGCTTGACGCTGAATTAGTTGAGGACAAATGGAGGCCTGTAAAACTCCACAAAGGAATTTATCTCAACGGCAAAATAGAATTTCAATAAAATCAAAACATAAAATAAAAAATAATTTGATTATTTAATTTCTGAATACACTTCCCCATAAACAGTCATTGAGGTTATTATCACAGCTATATTCAAAAATATGTATATTAAATATAAGATTAAAGTTATAATCAACATCTCTTGTGTTATTTTTAAAAGATAGTTAAATATAACACTAATTGAAAGCGAGTAAGTAAACACTATTGACCATGCAGCAAGGTATTTTCGAGTAAAAGCCTTTCTGAAAATTTCTTTAATCCTGAATGCATTTTCAATGTTCCATTTGTCAATAAAAAACATTAATGCCATTGGAGTAATATACGAAAAAATGAGTAATACTGTTAATATGAGTATTAGCAACAGTATTGTTTTTGTTATAATTGATGAAGAAGCCAATACACTTATTAAGATTCCAATTATCGCACTAAAAAAAAAGAAAGGTATAGAATAAACCAACATAAGGATAAATCCATAAAATCCTTTCATCCATAGCTTGCCCCAATCTTTCCATTCAGGCAGTTCTGATTGTTTATTCATTGCTGTCTTTGCGCATTCATAGCCATAACCTGTTATAAAGAAAGATATTGCCATGGTTATAAATAACACAGCAACAAAAATAAATATAAATAAAATAGGGTTCCAATTCGGCATTGAAAATAGCGAACCTACTACACTTACCGTAATCACCATAACCAATAAGATAACTGTAAAAATAGATATTGTTGCGCCTACTGCCACTTTTTTGAAATCCTGGAAAGGCCTCTTTATTGCTGCATCAAAATTAACCATTTATTTCACCTCATTTCTTTAATTGGTTCTCGGCAATCTCTCCTGCAATTGGAATCTTGAATTTCTCTCCCTGATAGGCCTTTATCATCAAAACTATCCACAATATTAATGTTAATGGCCCGATTATAAAAGCAAGAGTCCATCCTATAAAAGGAATCATCATAAGTATGTGCAGTGGAAGGAATACTATTATTGATTGGATTGCATGAAACCTTACAAAATTGTTTTTCTTTTCAATCAATAAAAATACTATGCCGCTAACCCATGTGAGAAGATAGCAAAGCAAACCTTCAATGTTTTCCTCAAGGCCCAACTCAGTTTTCTTTGTCTCTTTTTTTGATTCCTTTGACACTTTCTTTTTTGCCATTAAATCACCTCTTTAAGTGTTATATTCAAATTTTGGCCTTATGACTATTTAAGTTTTTCTATAAACCGATGTTTGAGGTTATTATCTCAGGCTCAAACTCCTTTAAGTCATCGTACTCCTGGCCAACGCCAAGATAAAGAATCGGTTTTTTTGTGATATAAGAAACAGATACTGCTGCTCCGCCTTTTTCATCGATGTCTGATTTTGTTAGTATTATTCCGTCTATTCCAATAGCATCATTAAACTTTTGGGCCTGCTCAACACAGTCATTGCCTGTTATACTCTCACCAATAAATATAACTAAATCAGGCTTTGCTACCCTTACAACCTTTTTCAACTCATCCATGAGGTTTGAGTTTGAATGAAGTCTTCCTGCAGTATCAATCAAAACAACATCCTGCTTTTTTGACTCAGCATATTTTATCGCATCAAAGGCAACAGCAGCAGGGTCAGAGCCATAATCATGCTTTATCAATCTTACTTTAAGGTTATCTGCATGCAACTGCAGCTGCTCTATTGAAGCTGCCCTGAATGTGTCTGATGCTGCAAGAACACAGTTAAAATTGTTTTTCTGCAAAAGCCTGCAAACTTTTGCAATAGTTGTTGTCTTTCCTGAGCCGTTTATCCCGACAAAGCATATAACAAATGGCTTTTTTTCATTTATTTTTTCAAACAGGTTTATCTTATCAACATCAAAAAGCTCCTCTATTGATTTTTTTAGTGTATCTATAATAATCTCTTTTACACTTTTTCTTGAAATTTGTTTTTCAACAAGTTCTTTTTTCAAATCCTGTTTTATTTTTTCTATAACCTCAACAGCAACATTATTTTCCATTAACGCTATTTCAAGCTCAAAAAACAATTCATCAAACTGTTTTTCAGAAAGAGATTTCTTGGATATAACATCTGTTATTTTTTTGAAAAAGCCTTTTTTCTCTTCTTCTTTTTTAGGTTCTTCATCTGCCTTTTTTTCCTCGGGCTTCTCAACTTCCTTTGTTTCTTCAAGCTTTTCCTCAACCTGTTTTTTGGGCTCTCCTTTTTTTTCTATTGGTTTTTCTTTTGTTTCTTCTGATTTTTTTTCTTGTTGTTTTACCTGTTTTTCCTTCCCATGCTGTTTTTCCTCGATATCTTCCGGTTTTAAAGCTTCTTCTATCTCATCCTCAACTTCTCTTGAGAATTTTGATACAACCTTTTTGAATTTGTCTTTTAAGAAATTAAACATTATTTTTCACTTTTTTCAATTGCTTTGGTTAACTCTTGTTCGATTGTTATTGCCTTAT